>JAQSXG010000080.1 GCA_029256785.1 Neobacillus sp. | reverse complement strand
CCCGTTTTTTCAATATTCGGAGGACACAAAAACAATTCAAAGGCCTGGTGAGATCTATGTATTTGAATACTTTCCTGCTATGAATGAGGGACCTGTTATCTACGAAGGCCACTATAAGGGGTTATTATTGAAAAAGTTTGATGGAAAATGGAAAGTAGACAAACTATATATCGGGAATATGCCAAAGACAATAATTGAAAGCTAGCGATAAAAAAACACTGCAAAAAATTTGATATATATGGTAATAAAGGGATATTTTTGAGGGATATCTCGTTGAATAAAAAAATTTTCCCATTTTTTTCATTAATACTTGGACAAATGGTGTATGTTATTTTATTCTTTTACTATTGGCATATTAACCAGTGGATAAATTAGAGGAATAATCCATAAGGATAGAAACATGCTAAAAGAGAAAAATACAGTAGAAAGTTTGCTTGTGTTTGAAAGGAGATTAAATGCATATGTCACAGCTTCAAGGTATATTAACCCGTTTAAAAAATCTTCAGGAACAATCTAATGGAGGAGAACCTGCTCAGAGATTTTTCGAGGTAAATGGTGAAAGAAAATGTCAGGTTACCTTTCATCCAAAAACAGAAACATTTGAATTAGAAGTATATAGTGAAAAAGAAAAGCCCAAACGTTACCAATTTGACAATGTTGATATGATTACAATTGAGATTTTTGATTTGATCCAATAGGAACCTTTTTGGTTCCTTTCTTTTTCTAATTTTTTAAAGCAGGAGATAGTATTTATCCCAGTCCTCCAAAGAACTATGATAGAATATACATATGGTAAAACAAACATTGAGGAGTTTTTTTGCGATGATTAGTCTGCACAATGGGGAATTTTTAGAAATAGATATTCGGCAATTAATGATACCATCTGAACGTGTCGCACATGTGCAAATAGGGAACAATTTAGAACATGCACTATTAGTTTTAACGAAAAGTGGATATACTGCTATCCCTGTATTAGACCAACATTATAAACTTCATGGGTTAATAAGTACGCCAATCATCATGGATTCCATTCTAGGATTGGAGAGAATTGAATTTGAGATGCTCGAAAAAAGACGCGTGGAAGAGGTAATGAATCGTTCTGTCCAACGAGTAAAAGTGACTGATTCGATTAAGACCTGTCTTAAACTATTAGTAGACCATCCGTTCCTTTGTGTCGATACAGAGGATGGTTTCTTTGAAGGGATACTGCCTCGCAGCCTTGTATTAAGCCAATTAAATAAAGTGCTTAATATAAAATAATACGAAAACCGATTGATAGGCTCCCGATTGGGGGCTATATTATTTTTTATGGAAAAAGGGTGTCGATATGGAGGATTCATTAGGAAGTTTGAAAAAGAGACAAACAAAAAAACCATTTGTTTTAGCAGCAGTCATGTTAGCCATGTTTATGGGAGCAATTGAAGCAACAATAGTATCCACAGCCATGCCTGCCATCGTTGCTGACCTAGGTGGTTTTACTCTTTATAGCTGGGTTTTTTCTGCCTATTTATTAATGAATTCGGTAACCGTCCTAATATATGGTAAACTCTCTGATTTATTTGGTAGAAAACCAGTCCTTACTTTTGGAATCATAGTCTTTCTAATTGGGTCGATTCTGTGTGGATTTGCCACATCAATGAAAATGTTAATTATCTTCAGACTAATCCAAGGGTTTGGAGCAGGAGCTGTCATGCCCATTGCGACTACTATTGTTGGAGATATTTACTCAGTGGAAGAGCGTGCAAAAATTCAAGGCTACTTATCCAGTGTCTGGGGAATTTCTGCTATTACAGGTCCAGCAGTAGGAGGAATCCTTGTCCAATACGTAAGTTGGAATTATGTCTTTTGGATTAATATCCCTTTAGGAATTCTTTCGCTGGTCGGGTTATGGATGTTTTTACATGAAAATGTTGAAAAGAAAAAGCACGAAATTGATTACAAAGGTGCTCTTTTATTAACCGTGTCAATCTCGTCTCTTATGTTTTTACTTGTTGAAGGGGGCGGACGGTGGTCTTGGGGATCTTGGCAGGTAATAAGTCTTTTTGTCCTGTTTGTTGCTGCGATTATGGGCTTTATAATCCAAGAGGGCCGAGCTAAGGAACCAATGATGCCGTTTAATATCTGGAAAGAACGGTCAATTTTTATCGCTAATATTACCTCATTAACAACTGGGGTGATGTTAATAGGAATTTCTAGCTTTTTACCAACCTTTGTGCAAGGAGTTATGGAGCAAACACCGATAATTGCAGGTTTTACACTCACGACCATGTCGATTGGTTGGCCAATTGCCGCTGTCTTATCTGGCAAAATGATTCTCAGTTTGGGTTATCGGAAGACCTTGATTATCGGAGGGCTAGCTTTGATAGGAGGTAGTTTTGTCTTTGTGACAATGACAGCCTCTTCAGGGCCAATATGGGCTGCAGTAGGCTCATTTATTATTGGTTTAGGTATGGGGATAACCTCGACAGCGTTTATTGTTTCGATTCAAAGCACTGTCACCTGGCAGCAGAGGGGAATTGCAACTGCGGCGAATATGTTTATGCGCAACCTAGGAAATACAATAGGTGCAGCCTTGCTAGGGGGAATTCTAAACAATCGGTTAGCAAGTTTCCTGAGTGAAAACTCCGGTGTTACGGACCGAGAATTAACGGTGGATTCTACGAACATACTGTTAAAAGAAAGTGAACGAACCAATTTACCAGAATCAGTCCGTTCCATTCTTCAAGAGGGATTAACCGTGTCCTTGCATTGGGTGTATTATGTTGTCCTAGCCTTCGCCATACTTAGTCTATTTCTTATTTTATTTATACCTAAGAAGGAACAAAGCGCTGGATAATAATTCGGCGCTTTTTCCTAGATTTAATTTAATTTTCAAATTATAATAGGATGGTCGAAGAAAATAGGATAAAGGGGGATGGCTTTGTCCTCGTTGACAGAATTTCATTTACTATCGGTTTTAGCTCAGGAAATGAACATGAGGAAGGCGTCTGAACGGCTCTTCGTGTCACAGCCTGCTCTCTCACAGCGATTACAAACCATTGAAAAAGATTGGGGAACGAAATTGTTTATTCGCTCCCAAAAAGGCCTTTCCCTTACACCAGCTGGAGAGCTGGTAATTGAGTTTATAAATGATGTTCTCATTAAGGAAGATAAGGTTAGAGAAACGATTCATTCACTCCAAGTAGGAGTGTCAGGTACGTTAAAAATCGCAGTCGCTTCCATCGTAGGTCAAAATTGGTTGCCGCAGGTATTAAAAAAATTTATAGATAAATATCCGCAAGTAAAAATATCCCTAATTACAGGGTGGAGCAGTGATATTTTAAAAAGCTTATATGACAATCAAGTACATATTGGTATCATTCGAGGAACACCTGATTGGAAAGGTGTAAAATTTAAATTATTTAGTGATCCACTATATTTGGTTGATCGTGAAATAACAAAACTTGAACAGGTGCTAGAAACCGATCGTCCATTTATTCAGTTTAAGAGTGATTCAAATTACTATCAGGAAATACAGGATTGGTGGATGAATAGCTATAAAACTTCACCTAAACGGACCATTATCGTTGATCAGATTGAAACCTGTAAGCAACTAACGTTTAATGGTTTGGGATACTCGATATTACCGGGAATCACTTTAAATAATAATGTGAAAGAAATATTTAAAATTCCATTAATCGATGAAAACGGTGGCCTGCTTACACGGGATACATGGTTATTAGGCTATGAAGCTGCGTTCCATTTGAAACAGGTTCAGGCGTTTGCCGAATTGGTTAATGAATTTACTGAACAAGGTAAATAGTAATTGTGTGTATTTTTCTTGTTTTCAGAACTTTTGTTTGTTAAAGTAATTTTAATACATAGGGGGGCAATATATTTATGAAAATGATGGATGCAAATGAAATTATATCGTTTATACAAAATAGTAAAAAATCGACACCCGTTAAGGTGTATGTTAAAGGTAATATTGCAGACATAGACTTTGGTAATGGGGCTCAGACGTTTATTAATGGGAATACTGGCGTAGTTTTTGGCGAATGGTCAGAGATTAGTGCTGTTTTAGAAGAAAATAATGCTAAGATTGAGGATTATGTTGTTGAAAATGATCGCCGTAATTCTGCGATTCCATTGCTAGATACTAAAAATATTAATGCGCGCATTGAGCCTGGCGTAACCATTCGTGATCAGGTTGAAATTGGTGATAATGCGGTTATTATGATGGGTGCAGTAATCAATATCGGTGCCGTTATTGGTGACAGAACGATGATCGATATGGGTGTTGTCCTTGGTGGCAGGGCGACAGTTGGGAATGACTGTCATATTGGTGCAGGGACTGTTTTAGCTGGTGTAATCGAACCACCTTCCGCAAAGCCAGTCGTTATTGAAGATGAGGTCTTAATTGGAGCAAATGCAGTGGTTGTTGAGGGAGTTACCGTGGGTAGGGGAGCGGTAGTTGCTGCAGGAGCAGTAGTTCTTTCTGATGTCGCGCCATATACAGTAGTTGCTGGGACACCTGCAAGAAAAATAAAAGACATTGATGACAAAACGAAGTCAAAAACAGAAATCATGCAAGAACTTCGTCAAATATAAAAAGGTCATGAACCCGTTTGTGAAAATTAGACGTGATCTTCATCAAATCCCGGAATTAGGATTCCAAGAATATAAAACCCAAGCATACTTACTAAATTACCTAGAATCCTTACCACAAGAAAGATTAATAATTAAAAAATGGAAAACAGGATTATTTGTAAAACTAAACGGTTTAGGACCTAATAAAATAATTGGTTACCGTGCAGATATTGATGGACTACCGATTGTTGAAGAAACAGGATTAGACTGTTCCTCCACACATGAACATCAAATGCATGCTTGTGGACATGATTTTCATATGAGTATCGCCCTTGGTGTGCTTACACATTTTATTGATAATCCTATCAATGATGACCTTCTTTTCGTTTTTCAACCAGCTGAAGAAGGACCAGGCGGGGCCGAACCAATGTTGAAATCAGAAGTTATGCAGGAATGGAAGCCAGATATGATCTTTGCTCTTCATATTGCTCCAGAGTATCCTGTAGGGGCTATTGCCTTGAAGGAGGGGTTACTATTTGCGAATACCTCTGAACTGTTTATAGACCTTAAAGGGAAGGGTGGCCATGCAGCGTATCCCCATCAAACAAATGATATGGTGATTGCAGCTTGCTCCCTAGTTAGTCAGTTACAAACCATTGTCTCTCGTAATATCGATCCGCTGGATAGCGCTGTTATCACAATCGGGAAAATTACCGGTGGAACTGTCCAGAATGTTATTGATGAGAAGGCTAGGCTAGAAGGGACCATTCGGACGTTGTCAGCAGCTTCGATGACAAAGGTAAAACAGCGTATCCAATCGCTAGTTAAAGGGATAGAGGCAGGCTATGAATGTGAAGTGGAGATAGATTATGGTTCAATGTATCATCAGGTTTATAATGATGAGTTACTAACAAGAGAATTCATGGATTATATTCAAACAAAGACAAATATAGAGGTTATTGAATGCCGTGAAGCAATGACAGGGGAAGATTTTGGATACATGCTGAAGGAAATACCAGGACTAATGTTTTGGCTAGGTGTAGATTCTCCGTTTGGATTGCATCATGCTAAATTAAATCCCAAGGAAGAGGCAATAATTGTTGCTATTAACGTACTTACCAGCTATCTAACTTTCCAAGGGAATAAATAATAATATGAAAAGGCAGGCTGCTCCTATTTTGATGCAGCTTTTTGTTGTCTAGAAACTGCAAAATGGGGGGAGTCCTATTTGCCCCAGAAAGAGAAAAGTGTGTTGCTACGGTCAAATTGGGAGGTCCCATTTTCCCCAAAAAGGTAAAAGTGTGTTGCTACGGTCAAATGGGGAGGTCCCATTTGCCCCAAAACAAATAAAGTGTGCTCTACAGTCAAATGGAAACGGAAACGTACCATTTATATCTCAGGATATTTGCTTTTCTGGTCCTCAATAACTTGACTAGTCCTATTGTAAGGGCATTAAATTAAATACGAAAAATAGTTATTTCAATCTAAAACTAAACTAGGCTGTAACTATAACCCCTTTCCTATCGTCGGTATTAATAAGAGTATAAATGAGATAAAAAGGGGTGTCGTTAATTGAAAAAAGGTTTAAAAATGATAATACCTATGTTAATGTTCTTTTTTATTTTTCTAACTGCCTGTAGTTCAAATAGTCAAAGTGAAGACGCAAAAATGATTTCACCTGAAGAAGCAGCTATGGATTCGGATTCGGGTGAGTCCTCCAGAGTCAAGGAGGATTACTCCATTTCAAATGAAACAGAGAAAAAAGAACAATCAGAAACAACTAGTATAGAAGTACCAAAACAGATGGTCATATATCAAGCTGAATTACATCTGCGCGTAAAGAAGTTTGAACAGACATTACAAAGCTTAGAAGAAAAAGTTGGTAAGTATGGCGGGTATATAGCGGAGTCGAATGTAAGTAAGGATGGGGATGAGCAGCTTAGTGGAAGTATAAAAATTCGTATCCCTCAAAAACATTTCCAAACCTTTTTACATGAAGCAGAAGGGCAAGCTGCTGAAGTTTTGCAACGAAAAATAAGTGGTGATGATGTTACAGAAGAATACGTCGATCTTGAATCAAGATTGAAATCTAAAAGGGTAGTTGAAGAGCGCCTGATTTCTTTTATGAACAGCGCTGAAAAGACGGAGGATTTATTGAAAATCTCTGATGATTTATCCAAAGTACAAGAGGAAATAGAGATGATAGAGGGGAGAAAAAAGTTTTTAGAAAACCAAACTTCACTGTCAACGGTTTTCATTACGCTGTACGAAAATAAAGTATCTATCCCACCACTGGAGAATGATGATTTAAATACTTGGGAAAAAACGAAAAAGCAGTTTATGAAAAGTACGAATATGCTTTTATCTGGAATCTCAGGATTAGTTGTCTTTTTACTCGGCAACCTGCCAATACTAATAATATTAGCGATCATAGGAATTCTCCTCTTCTTATATGGAAGAAAAGTCATAAAAAGAAATAGAAATGAATGATGTAGGTTTTTTATCAGGCTAGATATGGTAAACTGGTAATTGCTAGATTGTTTAGTTGACAATTGTTGGGGGAGTTTTAGTGAAGAAAAATTTTGCTGTAATTGGTCTTGGACGGTTTGGTGGCAGTATTTGCCGAACTCTTTCTGATGAAGGTTTTGATGTACTGGCGATTGATGAAAATGAAGAAAGAGTGAATGCCTTTGCAATGATTGCTTCGCATGCTGCAGTAGGTGACACTACTGATGAGGCGGTTTTGAAGAGCCTAGGGATACGGAATTTTGATCATGTCATTGTGGCAATTGGTGATAATATTCAAGCAAGTATCTTAACGACGTTGATATTAAAAGAACTAGGAGTTCAGCATATTACCGTTAAGGCTCAAAATGATTATCATGAGAAAGTATTATTGAAAATCGGTGCGGATAAGGTAGTCCATCCTGAAAGAGATATGGGAAGAAGAATAGCACATAATATGGCATCGAGTAGTGTTCTTGACTACTTAGAGCTATCGGATGAACACAGTATTGTTGAAATAGTGGCAAACAAAAAAATTGGTGGACATACAATTATTGATTTAGATATACGTAAAAAATATGGATTGAATATTGTTGCTATCAAACGGGGACTTGAGATTATCGTTTCTCCGATGGCTAATGAGGAAATTAGAGTAAATGATGTGTTAATTGTTATCGGAAATGATAATGATATTGATCGTTTTGAAAGAAAAGTATTAAGTTAAATAGAAAAAGCGGAAGCGCTAGGAAAAAAGAGGTTCATTTTTTCCATTGGCGCTTCCGCTTTCTTTATTATACTTCCATAATGATCGGTAAGATCATAGGTCTACGTTTTGTTTTCTCATAAAGGAATGGTGATAAGGTATCTGTAATTTCATTTTTAATTTCTGACCATTGACTTGTCTTGCGTTCCATAACCTTATTCAAATGCTTTGTAATTAAGGCCTGAGCGTCATTTATCAAATCACCAGATTCTCTCATATATACAAATCCTCTAGAAATAAGATCCGGACCAGAGGCGATTTTAAATTCCTTCATATTGATGCTTACAACGACAACAACTAATCCTTCTTCTGAAAGAATTCTGCGATCACGTAAAACGATATTTCCAATGTCACCCACACCACTACCGTCGATATAAACAGAACCGGATGGGATTTTTCCTGCCACCTGTGCGCTGTTCTCAGAAAGAGCTAATACTTCACCGTTATCCATAATGAAGCAGTTTTCTTCTTCGACACCACAGTCTACCGCTAATTTTGAATGCATCCTTTGCATGCGGTATTCACCATGAATTGGCATGAAGAACTTAGGTCTTATTAGTCGTAGCATAAGTTTTTGTTCTTCCTGGCCACCGTGACCTGAAGTGTGGATATTGCTGAGTTTACCGTGAATTACTTCTGCACCTGCTCTAAATAACTGGTTAATTGTACGATTGACACTAATTGTATTTCCTGGAATTGGAGAGGAAGAAAAAACAACTGTATCACCTGGGTGTATTTGGATTTGTCTATGCGTACCATTGGCAATTCTAGAAAGTGCTGCCATTGGTTCACCCTGACTGCCTGTACAAAGAATTGTTACCTTGTCAGCCGGAAGTCGATTAATTTGATTTCCTTCTATAAATGTCTCCTTAGGTGCACTAATGTATCCTAATTCTAGACCAATATTAATAGCTGCTTCCATACTACGGCCAAAGACTGCCACTTTTCTTCCATTGGCTACAGCAGCTTCAACAACTTGTTGTAATCTATGAATATTTGATGCGAAGGTAGCAAATATGACACGACCTGTAACCTTACGGAAAATATCATCAATACTTTCGCCGACTTTACGTTCTGACATTGTGAAATCAGGAATTTCACTATTTGTACTATCAGAGAGTAAGCACAAAACGCCTTCTTTACCGATTTCAGCCATTTTTGTTAAATTTGCTGGCTCGCCTACAGGGGTAAAATCAAATTTGAAGTCGCCTGTATGAACAATTTGGCCTGGTGGTGTCTTTACAACAATCCCATAAGAATCTGGAATACTGTGAGTAGTCCGGAAAAAGGTTACGGAAGTTTTGCGAAACTTAATGATATCGTCTTCCTTGATTTCAATCATTTTCGTAGTCCTTAATAAACCGTGTTCTTCCAGTTTATTCTTAATTAATCCTAGGGCAAGCTTGCCACCATAGATAGGAATATTAATTTCCCGTAGTAAGTATGGGATACCACCGATATGATCCTCATGACCATGGGTAACAAATAATCCTTTAATTTTATCAACGTTCTTTACTAGATAGGTGTAATCAGGAATGACGTAATCAATACCTAGAAGCTCATCCTCAGGGAATTTTATCCCTGCATCAATTAAGATAATTTCATCCTGAAACTGTACTGCATATGTGTTTTTTCCGATTTCGCCCAAACCACCTAAAGCAAAAACTGCAGTTTGGTCATTTTTAACAAATTTCATAAATTATTCAATCTCCAATACTTTAAAGTCTTCATTTTGTTTTTCATATTCTAAATGTGCTCCTGTTAATACTTGAACGAATTCAACGTTATAACCACGATCTGCTATTTTTTTGCGGACATCTCCTGCCGATTCACCCTCAACAAAAATAGACTGTGTTTTCTCCCTTACAGGGACTTGAAACAAACTTTCTTGAAAATACACTTTAAATACCATATACAATATCGCTCCTTAATCGATCATCAATATTTCTATTATATAAAATAATTACATCTTTTTCATTTAAATTCTTTTTCAACCATAATGGAAGGACTTGGATTGTTATGAAAAAATATGCAAATGGATCGCTGTTATTCAATTTACAATAAGGAAGGAGCCCTCCGCAAGTTTGAAGGGCTCAAAAGTGTTGTAGTTGTTTTTTAGGCAATGGATTTTTTTCGCAGCAAATCTTTCCACTGTTTTAAGAGCTTCTTTCTTAGCTTCTTTAACATAGTGGATCATCTCCTTACTTCTTATTTTATACGATCCCTGTCCAATGTAAAGCTAGCCATGATAGAAAATGAAAGATTTTTTTGAAATTAAGGTATTTTTTACTATTATTATATGGGGAAAATGCTGATTCTATCATGGTTAAACATGGAATTATTATGTCAATTGGTGAATTGACAAAAATAATTGAAAGGGTTAGTGTTTAATGAGGAAATTTGTCAGGTAAGTAATTTTTAGCCCTGCTAAAAGCCAAAGGAGTAATATTATATGAAGAAAATTGTTTTTTTTGATATAGATGGTACATTGCTTGATCATGATAAAAATTTGCCGAGTAGTACGAAACAGGCAATTAACCAATTGAAGGAGAATGGTGTCTTTGTGGCGATTGCTACTGGTAGAGCCCCCTTTATGTTTACAAGTTTAATAAAAGAACTCGACATTGATTCCTTTGTTAGTTTTAATGGACAGTTTGTTGTATTCGAAAATGAAGTAATATATAAGAATCCGCTAAACCAATTTTATTTAGAAGACCTTTCTAAAACTGCGAACGATAATGGCCATCCATTAGTCTATATGAATGAAAAAACCATGAAGGCAACAATTAAACAGCATCCATTTGTCGAGAAAAGTATTAGTAGCTTGATGATGCCACCACCAACAGATGATGCAACATTTTATGTAAATCGCGAAATTTATCAATCCTTACTTTTCTGTGAAAAAGAGCAAGAACAATTTTATTTTGAAAAGTATCCTCAATTTGACTTCATAAGATGGCATAGATACTCCATTGATGTCTTGCCAAAAGGGGGTTCGAAGGCTGAAGGAATTAAAAAAATGATCGCCCGCCTAGGATTCGAATTACAGGATGTTTATGCTTTTGGTGACGGATTAAATGATATAGAAATGCTAAAAGCTGTAGGAACAGGGGTCGCAATGGGCAATGGAGTCCCTGAAGCAAAGGAAGTTGCAGATTATATTACAACAGACGTTTCAGAAGACGGCATCTGGAATGGCTTAAAAAAACTAAATCTAATCTAACAAAAAATACTGACCATTGTGGTCAGTATTTTTTCATTAAACTATCTTTCAATTGCAGCAGCATCTTCAATAGGTGCGTAAGGATCTTCTTTATTAATATGATCATAAAACATTATGCCGTTTAAATGGTCAATTTCGTGTTGAAAGCAAATAGCTGGAAGCCCTTTTAGTCGAAGTTTTATTTCTTCGCCCTCTAACGTAGTACCCTTTAAGGTAATCCGTGCAAATCTTGGTACAAAACCAGGGATATTTTCATCAACAGATAAACAACCTTCACCAGAAACTAAATATGCTTTTTCAACAGAATGACTGACTATTTTTGGATTGAATAAAGCGTAACTATAGAGATTATCCTTGTGATCATAAAGATGCACAGCAATCATCCGTTTAGACACATTAATTTGTGGTGCAGCCAAACCAATACCTGGCCGTAGTCCGTATTTAGCTGCAATTTCAGAGTCCTGACTGTTTTGAACGTATTCCATTAGGCTTTTAAGGATTTCTTTATCTTCATCGGATGGCGGCATTGATACCTCAGTTGCAACTTTTCTAAGTATTGGATGGCCGTCTCTAACAATATCCTCCATCATTAACATGATCCCATTCACTCCTGTTTTAAAAAACTAAAGATATTGATTAGTCTATCAGACAATTCCTAAAAAGTTAACTCAGAAATATTGTCAAAAACTTTAGATATGGATATAGTAGGAAATGTAATAGGTAAGGGGGATTGTATTTTGTCGCACAGGTTTTTTAGTCGAAGCATTATATTTACCATAACTTGTGTTTTATTATTATCTGGGTGTATGAATCAAGAAACACCTATCGAGAAAATGTACCAAGTTTTAGAAGAGGTAGTCTCTGCTGAAAGCGTGTTTGAGGAGCAGCAGGATCCGCTAGTCACACTTGAAAAGAGCGAAAAGGACATTTACAACCAGATTATGGCTATCGGAATGAAAAATCATAATGAGGTTGTTAGACTTTCTAATGAAGCTCTAACAATGGTGGGCAAAAGAGAGGAACATTTACAAAAAGAAAAGGAAAGCTTACGTCTGGCTAAAAAGAAATTTGAGCAAGTAGCAGATATTAAGGAAAGAATAGATGATGGGAACTCAAAAAAATTAGCAGATGAATTATATAAAATCATGATGCAACGATACGATGCACACGACCAATTAGCTGATGAATACTCAAAGGCTCTTATTAATGATAAAGAACTTTATACGATCTTAAAAAATAAGGATCTCTCATTTGAACTACTTGAGGAAAAAATAACGGATTTAAATCAACGATATATGAAGGTTTCAGAGGCAAATGATGAATTTAATAAACTAACGAAGCAATATAACGACAAAAAACTTTCATTTTATAAAGAATCCGGGCTTAAATTGGAATCTAATAATTAAAACCGGCTAAAATAGGCCGGTTTTTGTATTACTGATAAAATATATTAATATAACAGACAAAAAAAACAAGTGATACAGACCTTGATATAGTGTTTATTTTATTAAGTCGTTTGTAGTGTTAAATTGTGAAACATAGTAATTGACGCTTATAAAAAGTTGATGTACAATTATTGTGGATAGATTAGTTGTATCATTACTCTCACTTTTATTATTAGTACAGTTTGAAGTGGTGTCCGTGTAAGAATATAATGTTTAGTTGTTAAATCATTTTGGGTAATCTAATATAAGTGAAATTATTTTATTACGTTTTGGAAAGAAAGGAAGATTGCGAAGATGGCATCTAAAACTCAGAACGCTCAGCTCGATGCAAAGAAAACACTAGAAGTAGTGGAAGAGCAATTTCAAACACTACAAATTCTAAATGAAGAAGGCAAAGTTGTAAACGAAGCTGCAATGCCAGACTTAAGTGACGAACAACTTCAGGAGCTTATGCGCCGGATGGTTTATACTCGTATCCTTGACCAACGCTCTATTTCATTAAATAGACAAGGTCGCTTAGGTTTTTATGCTCCGACAGCTGGTCAGGAAGCATCCCAATTAGCATCTCAATTTGCACTTGAAAAGGAAGACTTTATATTACCAGGTTATCGTGATGTTCCTCAAATTGTATGGCATGGCCTACCATTATACCAAGCATTCCTTTGGTCCAGAGGTCATTTTGAAGGTGGACAAATTCCTGATGGAGTAAACATCGCTATTCCACAAATCATTATTGGAGCTCAGTATGTACAAACTGCAGGTGTTGCTCTTGGTATGAAAAAGCGTGGAGCTAAGTCTGTTGCGATTACATATACGGGTGACGGTGGTACATCTCAAGGTGATTTCTATGAAGGAATTAACTTTGCAGGTGCTTATAAAGCGCCAGCAATCTTTATTATCCAAAATAACCGTTTTGCTATTTCTACTCCTGTTGAAAAGCAATCTGCTTCTGCAACTTTAGCTCAGAAGGCTGTTGCTGCAGGTATTCCAGGAATTCAAGTGGATGGGATGGATCCGCTTGCTGTTTATGCTGCCGTACATGATGCACGTGAACGTGCAATCAATGGAGAAGGCCCAACTTTAATTGAAACATTAACTTATAGATATGGTCCACATACGATGGCTGGAGACGATCCAACAAGATATCGTACAGCTGACCTTGATAATGAATGGGAAAAGAAAGACCCGTTAGTAAGATTCCGTAAATTCCTTGAAGAAAAAGGCCTTTGGAATGAGGAAAAAGAAAAAGAAGTAATCGAACAAGCAAAAGAAGATATTAAAGAAGCAATTAAAAAAGCTGATGCAGCTCCTAAACAAAAGGTTACTGATTTAATGTCAATCATGTATGATGAAATGCCACAAAACTTAAAAGAACAATTTGAAATATATACAGAAAAGGAGTCGAAGTAAGCCATGGCTCAAATGACTATGATTCAAGCAATAACAGATGCAATGCGTACCGAATTGCGTAATGATCCGAATGTATTAGTATTCGGTGAAGACGTTGGCTTAAATGGTGGGGTATTCCGTGCCACTGAAGGTTTGCAAAAAGAGTTTGGCGAGGACAGAGTATTTGATACTCCGCTCGCAGAATCAGGAATTGGTGGATTAGCAGTTGGTCTTAGTTTACAAGGCTTTCGTCCAGTACCAGAAATTCAATTCTTTGGGTTTGTTTTTGAGGTAATGGACTCAATTTCAGGTCAAGCAGCTCGTCTACGGTACCGTACAGGAGGAAAATTTAATGCTCCTGTGACATTCCGTTCACCTTTTGGGGGGGGCGTACATACACCTGATATGCACGCTGACAGTTTAGAAGGCCTTATGGCACAATCACCAGGTGTGAAGGTTGTTATTCCATCCACACCTTATGATGCAAAAGGACTTCTTATCGCATCTATTCGTGATAACGATCCAGTTGTTTTCCTTGAACATATGAAGTTATATCGTTCGTTCCGTCAGGAAGTTCCTGAAGAAGCGTATACGATTCCGCTTGGTAAAGCAGACGTGAAACGTGAAGGAACAGATATATCAATCATTACTTATGGTGCAATGGTCCATGAATCATTAAAAGCTGCCGAAGAACTAGAAAAAGAAGGCTTTTCTGCAGAAGTAATCGACTTACGTACAATCAGTCCGATTGATATTGAAACAATTATTGCTTCAGTGGAAAAAACCGGACGTGCGATTGTTGTACAAGAAGCACAAAAACAAGCAGGTATTGCTGCAAATGTAGTAGCAGAAATTAACGACCGTGCGATTCTAAGCTTAGAAGCACCTGTACTGCGTGTAGCAGCACCAGATACTGTTTTTGCATTCCCGCAAGCAGAAGCAGCATGGTTGCCAAATTATAAAGATGTAATCGAAACAGCTAAAAAAGTATTAACATTTTAATGAAACTAGGAAATAGTGTAACTGTTTCCCCGTTAATTTCTAACATAAAATACAAGTAAACTAGGTTCTAATAGGAGGTTGATTTCCCAGTGTCATTTCAATTTAAAATGCCTGACATCGGTGAAGGAATTCATGAAGGCGAAATTGTGAAATGGTTTATTAAGCCAGGGGACAAGATTCAAGAAGATGACGTACTTTGCGAAATTCAAAATGATAAAGCAGTAGTTGAAATTCCTTCGCCGGTAGAAGGAACCGTTCTCGAAGTAAAGGTAGCCGAAGGAACAGTAGCTACTGTTGGACAAGTACTGGTTACTTTTGATGCACCAGGATATGAAGATTTAAAATTTAAAGGTGATGAAGAGGAAGAGAAGCCAGTAGCTCCTGAAGCAAAGGTGGAAGCTCCAACAGCACCGGCAGCAACATCGGCACCAGCACCAGTAACTCCACCAGCTGCAGGTGTAGGAACACCACCAGCGGTAGATGTAGATCCGAACCGCCGAATTATTGCTATGCCATCTGTACGGAAGTATGCACGTGAAAAGGGTGTTGAAATAACTCTTGTTTCTGGAACAGGTAATAATGGTCGCATTATGAAGACGGATATTGATACATTCTTAAGTGGTGGAGCAACAGCACCACAAGCAGTTTCTGCTCCTGAAGCGGAAGCTACAAAAGTTGATGAAGCAATAACTACTGCTACACCGATTCCACAAGGTGAATACCCTGAAACTCGTGAAAAAATGAGTGGAATCCGTAAGATGATAGCAAAAGCAATGGTAAATTCAAAGCATACTGCTCCACATGTAACGTTAATGGATGAGATCGATGTGACAAAACTTGTTACACACCGTAAAAAATTCAAAGAAGTTGCAGCGGCTAAGGGCATTAAGCTTACATTCTTACCTTACATTGTAAAAGCATTAACAAGCGCTTTAAGAGAGTTCCCGGCGTTAAATACATCATTAGATGATGCTACAAGCGAAATAATTCACAAACATTATTACAATATTGGAATTGCAGCGGATACGGAAAAAGGCTTGTTAGTTCCAGTGGTAAAAGATGCTGACCGTAAATCTGTTTTTGCGATTTCAAATGAAATCAATGAATTGGCTGGAAAAGCACGCGACGGTAAACTTTCTCCTAATGAAATGAAGGGTGCATCATGTACGATTTCGAATATTGGTTCTGCTGGCGGACAATGGTTTACTCCTGTAATTAATCACCCTGAAGTTGCCATTTTAGGTGTGGGAAGAATCGCTGAAAAGCCAATCGTAAGAGACGGAGAAATTGTAGCAGCACCTGTATTAGCACTATCTTTAAGCTTTGACCATAGAATGATTGATGGTGCAACAGCACAAAATGCGTTAAATCACATTAAAAAATTACTTAACGATCCAGAACTATTGTTAATGGAGGCGTAACATCATGGTAGTAGGAGATTTCCCAATTGAAACAGATACGATAGTAGTTGGAGCTGGTCCTGGCGGATACGTAGCAGCTATACGGGCTGCACAGCTGGGCCAAAAAGTTACTATAATTGAAAGAGAAAACCTTGGCGGAGTTTGCTTAAACGTTGGTTGTATACCATCTAAGGCTTTAATTGCAGCTGGGCACCGTTATGAAACAGCAAAACATTCTGAAGATATCGGTATTACAGCAGATAATGTAACTGTAGACTTTTCAAAAGTGCAAAAATGGAAAGAAAGTGTTACAAAAAAGCTTACAGGCGGAGTAGAAGGCTTATTAAAAGGAAATAAAGTGTCGATTGTCCGTGGAGAAGCTTATTTCGTTGATGCAAACACACTTCGTGTTATGGATGAAACATCAGCACAAACTTATACATTTAAAAATGCGATAATTGCTACTGGTTCTCGTCCAATTGAGTTACCTGCTTTTAAATACACGAACCGTGTTTTAGATTCTACAGGTGCTCTAGCATTAAAAGAGATTCCTGAGAGTATTGTGGTTATCGGTGGCGGTTATATTGG
>JAQSXG010000079.1 GCA_029256785.1 Neobacillus sp. | reverse complement strand
CGTGTTATTTCAGAAGAGACCTCCAAAGAAATTCGCCAGGCGTTAGAAAGTGTGGTTGCCAGAGGCTCCGGTGGAAAGGCATTTGTGGATTCCTATCGTATCGGTGGAAAAACGGGGACAGCGCAAAAGGCTCAAAATGGAAGGTATTTAGAAAACAACCATATCGTTTCATTTATGGGGTTTGCTCCAGCAGATGATCCTCAAATAGTGGTTTATGTGGCTGTGGATAATCCTAAGGGGGGGCTGATCTTTGGTGGAACCATTTCAGCGCCAATTGTTGGGAATATTCTTGAGGATAGTTTGCGCGCAATGGGGGTTAAGCCAAGAAAAGGTCAGATAGAAAAAGAACTAAAATGGCCAGATGTTCCGTTGATTACCTTACCTGATTTCGTTGGAATGACAAAAAATGATATTCGAGAACAGCTGATTAACCTTCAGATTGATGCCAGCGGAGAGGGAGAAGTTGTACTAAGGCAATCACCTGAACCGGGAGCAAAAGTAAAAGAAGGTTCAAAAATTAGACTTTATTTTGGGGAAGATGAATAAACATTACTATAGTATCTTTGGTGGGCGGTCGGAATGTTTTTCCGCCGTCCGTTTTTTGGCGAATATATATTTCACTGGGATTGGATTGAATGGCATTATTAAATCGTTTCATGTAAAATAAAGTGAAACTTTCAGCATAAGACTTTTACGGTCAATTTTGTATACGTAAAAGTCATGAAAGGATTTGAGAACATGAAGCTGCAAAAGCTAATTGAGCATTTACATCTCCTCTCTCCTTATACGGGAGAAAATCCTGAAATTACATCGGTTGAAAATGATAATCGAAGAGTCCAAAAAGGTAGTTTGTTTATTTGTATTAAGGGATATTCGGTAGATGGTCACGATTTTGCAGAATCAGCTGTTCAAAAAGGAGCAGTTGCAATTTTGGCAGAGCGAACTTTGCCCATTGGTGTGCCAGTAATTGTTGTGAAAGATACCACAAGAGCAATGGCTGTTCTTGCGAATGCCTTTTATGATCAACCATCAAAAAAGCTACATTTAATTGGAATAACAGGGACCAATGGAAAGACAACCGTCAGTCATTTAATCGAAAGGATTTTTGCAGATGGGAATAAAAAAACTGGACTTTTCGGAACGATGTATACAAAAATTTCCGAAAAAATTGTAGAAACAAAAAATACCACTCCAGAAAGTCTAGTTCTTCAAAAAGGCTTTCAAGAAATGGTTGAAGCTGGAGTAGAAGTGGCAGTTATGGAGGTTTCCTCACATGCCCTTGATATCGGTAGGGTTCACGGATGCGACTATAATGTTGCTGTATTCACAAATCTCTCTCAGGATCATCTTGATTACCATAAAACAATGGCTGAATACCTTCATGCAAAGAGTTTGTTGTTTGCACAGCTCGGAAATACATTTAATGAAAATGAACCTAAATTTGCGATATTAAATGCTGATGATCCTGCCTATTTAGTCTATGAAAAATCAACTGCAGCGCATATAATTACATATGGGATTGACAACTCAGCAGATTTCCATGCTACAAATATCCAGATCAATTCAATGGGAACCAGTTTCGATTTAGTCCTGAAAAATGTAAAATATCCAATTAATTTACAACTAATAGGCAGGTTTAGTGTCTATAATGTTTTAGCTAGCATTGCTGCTGCATACGTATCAAAAATTCCACTGAATACGATTATCGACTCAATTAAGGACAATAAAGGTGTAGCTGGGAGATTTGAACTTGTGAATGCAGGTCAGGATTTCACTGTAATAGTTGATTATGCACATACACCCGATAGCCTTGAAAATGTATTGAAAACAATACAGCAATTTGCTATAAAAAGGATATTTGTCATTATTGGCTGCGGAGGGGACCGAGATCGAACGAAACGACCAATTATGGCTCAGATAGCCTGTCGTTACGGAACTGACCCAATTTTCACTTCTGATAACCCAAGGAGTGAAGACCCAATAGCCATTTTGAATGAAATGGAAGCGGGCGTACTAGGCAGAAAATATTGTAAGATTCTTGACAGAAAAGAAGCGATTTTTACCGCCGTTACACAGGCATCAAAAGGAGATGTTGTTTTGATTGCCGGAAAAGGTCACGAAACATACCAAGTTATCGGCAATAAGGTTTATGATTTTGATGACCGGGTGGTGGCTCGGGAAGCAATTGAGGAGAGATAAGGATGTACTTAGCTTTTAAAGATGTAGCAGATTTATTTGCTGATAAGAAGGGTGTCCATGAAGCAGAGCAGTTTTATTGCACTGTAAGTGATCAGGCCAAAAGTAGACAACCAAAAGGATTGTTTATCGCATGGAATGATAATATGGGAGAATTAATGGATGCCATTGCGAATGGAGCAATCGCTGTAATCTGGGATAACAAACGAGAGTTGCCCCATTATACTCCAACCCAATTTCCTGTTTTTTTTACAAATGACACAGTAGGAGCCGTTCAAGAGATTTTAAAAAAATACATTGAAAAATTAGATGGAGATCAAACTGAAAAAATGAATATGACAAACTTTTTCTTGAAAAATAAAAAACTTTTTACAGATAAACCAGAAACAGAAGCTATTAGTGGGCTAATCGAAGAATTATCAAAGAAAATAGACTCTATAATTACAGAAAGGAGGGGATAAAATGTTAGAGCAAGCTATTTTTTTCACGATCTTAATGGGTTTTCTCATTACGGTATTGCTCTCGCCGATTTTCATCCCCTTCTTGAAAAGGTTGAAATTTGGACAAAGCATTAGGGAAGAAGGTCCTAAATCCCATCTAGCCAAAACCGGGACCCCTACAATGGGCGGAATAATGATATTATTTTCTATTATTATTACTACACTTGTGATGACAGGGAAGTTCTCCGAGCCGACCGTAAAAACATATTTACTCGTCATAGTTACCTTTGGTTTTGGGCTGTTAGGATTTTTGGATGACTTTATCAAGGTTGTATTAAAGCGGAATTTAGGATTGACTTCCAGACAAAAGCTACTGGGCCAAATAATTATTTCAGTTATCTTTTATTTTATTTATAAGCAAAATGATTTTTCAACCGTAATTAGTCTACCATTTAGTGATTTTTCATTCGACTTAGGCTGGGGTTTCGTATTTTTTATTGTCTTTTGGCTAGTTGGATTTTCTAATGCTGTTAACTTAACAGATGGTCTTGATGGGTTATTATCAGGAACAGCTGCCATCGCTTTTGGTGCATTTGCGGTACTTGCTTGGAATCAATCTCAGGTGGAAATAGCCATCTTCTCCGTAGCTGTGGCTGGTGCTGTCTTAGGGTTCTTAGTTTTTAATGCGCATCCGGCTAAGGTGTTCATGGGCGACACTGGTTCACTAGCACTTGGTGGGGCTATTGCTGCAATCGCGATATTAACAAAACTAGAGTTTTTGTTATTAATTATTGGGGGAGTATTTGTAATTGAAACATTATCAGTAATTCTCCAAGTTATTTCGTTTAAAACAACAGGTAGACGAATATTTAGGATGAGCCCATTGCATCATCATTATGAACTTGTGGGCTGGTCAGAGTGGCGTGTAGTTGTAACTTTTTGGAGTGTAGGTTTAATATTAGCGATACTAGGTATCTATATTGAGGTGTGGTTATAATTGAAGCAGATTGAAACGTACCGTCATAAAAAAATTTTAGTATTAGGTCTTGCGAAAAGTGGGGTAACAGCCGCTGCACTATTACACAAGCTTGGCGCTTTTGTCACGGTTAATGATAAAAGGCCGTTATCGGAAAATCCCGAAGCCCAAGGACTATTGGAACAGGGAATTAAAGTTATTTGTGGAGACCATCCTATTGAATTGCTCGATGAAGGATTTGAATTGATCGTAAAAAATCCTGGAATTCCTTATCAAAATCCAATGATTGAAGGGGCTATTAAAAAGGGGATTCCTGTTATTACTGAAATCGAGTTAGCTTACCAAATATCGGAGGCGCCTTTTATTGGAATTACTGGAACAAACGGAAAGACAACGACTACGACCTTGATTTTTGAAATGTTGAACGAAGGAAATAAACACCCACTAATTGCTGGTAATATCGGTACCGTAGCATCTGGTGTGGCACAAGAAGCAAAAGCAGAAGATAATATTGTCATTGAATTATCATCCTTTCAATTAATGGGAATTACTGAGTTTTGCCCGAAAATTGCCATAATTACTAACCTTTACGATGCCCATTTGGATTATCATGGAACAAGGAACGAATACATAATGGCAAAAGCAAATATAACAAAAAACCAGTCAGAAGAAGATTATCTCATCGTCAATGCTGAACAAGATGAAGTAATGGATATAGCAAGACAATCCAAAGCTAGAATTATTCCTTTTTCAACGAGAAGGGAACTTTCTGAGGGTGCTTATATTTTTGAAGACTGGATTTGTTTTAATGGTGAAAAAGTTATGGCAGTCAATGAAATTGCCTTACCGGGAGTACATAACCTTGAAAATATCTTATCAGCCATGGCAGCTGCCAAGCTTACAGGTGTTGATAATGATGCCATTCAAAATGTGCTTCAACGGTTTACTGGTGTTAAACATCGCCTTCAATATGTGGATGAGATTGCTGGAAGGAAGTTTTACAACGATTCAAAAGCTACAAATATGTTAGCAACCATACCTGCATTACAGGCATTTACAAATCCAGTTGTTCTTTTAGCTGGTGGACTTGATCGTGGGAATGAATTTGATGAGTTAATTCCCTATTTAAAAAATGTAAAAGCAGTCATTACCTTTGGCCAGACAGCAGCAAAAATTGAACGTGTGGCACGAATTGCGGGAATAAAACAGATCAAGCATGTCGATAATGTTGAAAAGGCTGTGCCTGAAGCTTATCGATACTCTGAATCAGGCGACGTTATCTTGTTATCTCCTGCCTGTGCAAGCTGGGATCAATATAAAACTTTTGAAGTCAGGGGAGACATTTTTATCGAAGCGGTGCATAAGCTTAAATAAGGGCTTGTACAAAGAAAAGCTGAAGCGACTTCGGAACAAGCAAAACCGCTTGTTCCTGCGAGGGCAACTCTAAGGAGCTTTCCTTAGTGCCCAGGGGCGACAGGCATAAGACGAGCCGGCGAGAAGGTTGTTCTTTAACCTTCTTGACGGATTGGCTTAGACCTGAGAGCTCCTAGTCGCTGAAGCTAGACATTGAAAAGAGTTTTTCCTGATGGCTCTGCTATAGCCCTAAAACTTGCTGTTGAGGTGTGAAGTGGTGCCGACAAAGAAAACGACTCCTGATTTTATTTTATTAATAATTACATTAACGCTTTTGGCAGTTGGACTTATCATGGTTTATAGTGCTAGTGCTGTGTGGGCCGAGTATAAATTTGATGACTCCTTCTTCTTTGCAAAAAGACAAATTCTTTTTGCTGGTGTAGGTATTGTTGCTATGTTTTTTATTATGAACATTAACTATTGGACCTGGAGAACATGGTCAAAAACAATTGTCATTGTCTGTTTTGTTTTATTACTTCTTGTGTTGATTCCAGGGATTGGAAATGTTCGAAATGGTTCACGTAGCTGGATTGGTATTGGAGCATTTTCTATCCAGCCTTCAGAATTTATGAAACTTGCAATGATTGCGTTCCTAGCTAAGTTCCTCTCTGAGAGACAAAAGTTGATAACATCCTTCCGAAAAGGTTTAATTCCTTCTTTAGGGCTGGTGTTTGTTGCCTTCGCCTTAATTATGTTACAGCCTGATTTAGGCACTGGAACAGTGATGATTGGAACTTGTGTGGTAATGATATTCATTGCAGGTGCACGAATTGGTCATTTTGCTTTTCTAGGTTTATTGGGATTAGCTGGTTTTGTCGGATTGATTGCTTCTGCCCCATACAGGATCAAACGGATAACCTCGTTTTTGGACCCATGGGAGGATCCGCTGAATAGCGGTTTTCAAATAATTCAATCGCTTTATGCGATTGGTCCAGGAGGATTGTTCGGACTTGGACTTGGGGAAAGCAGGCAAAAGTTTTTTTATCTACCTGAACCACAAACTGACTTTATTTTTGCTATCCTGTCAGAAGAGTTAGGATTCATTGGTGGATCGTTCATTATCCTATTGTTCGCATTGTTATTATGGAGGGGTATACGAATTGCACTTGGTGCTCCAGATTTATATGGGAGTTTTCTTGCAGTAGGTATTATTTCTATGGTGGCAATCCAGGTTATGATCAATATTGGAGTGGTTACCGGTTTAATGCCGGTTACAGGAATAACATTGCCTTTCTTGAGCTATGGAGGTTCCTCATTAACCTTAATGTTAATGGCCATTGGTGTTTTATTAAACATAAGCAGATATGCGCGATACTAAGACACCCTGTGTTCCAACAGGGTTCTTTTTATTTGTTTTTTACATTTAGATAACATTCGCTTTTCATTCCTGTCTTATTGTGGTTTTTGTAGTAAGATAGGGTAAGCGATTAGATGAATGTAATAATTTTACCCGAGGTGAAATATGAAAATAGTAGTTAGTGGCGGTGGAACTGGAGGACATATTTATCCTGCACTTGCACTCATTAGAGAAATACAAAAAGAAAATAGTAATGCGGAATTTTTATATATTGGTACACAAAGTGGATTAGAAAGTACACTTGTACCGAGAGAGAAAATCCCTTTTAAGTCTATACATATTACTGGATTTAAAAGATCCCTTTCTATCGATAATATTAAAACGGTAGTACGATTTTTAACTGGTGTAAGGGATAGTAAAAGAATGATAAAAGAATTCAAACCTGATATTGTCATTGGGACAGGTGGATATGTTTGTGGACCGGTGGTCTATGCAGCTGCAAAATTAAAAATTCCCACAATCGTTCATGAACAGAATAGTGTCCCAGGATTAACAAATAAATTTTTAAGCCGCTATGTTAACAAGATTGCCGTTTGCTTCGATGAAGCAAAGGAACATTTCCCAGAAGACAAAGTGGTTTTTACTGGAAATCCACGAGCGTCTGAAGTATTGGGGAAAGACGGCATACGTGGCCGTTTATCTGCAGGTCTAAGCACAACCATGCCGGTAGTATTAATTTTTGGAGGCAGCCGTGGTGCAAGACCCATTAATGACGCAGTGATAAAATCACTTTCTGAATTAGGCGAAAAACCTTATCAAGTTTTATATATAACTGGGGATGTCCACTATCAAGAGGTTAAAGATGAAGTGGAACTTGTGGGAAATCCCCAAAACGTCGTTATTAAGCCATTTATTCATAATATGCCAGAAGTGCTAGCTGGCGTTGATCTAGTTGTTTCTAGAGCAGGCGCCACGACACTGGCGGAAATCACTTCACTCGGAATTCCCAGCATCCTAATTCCGAGTCCATATGTGACTAACAATCATCAAGAGAAAAACGCAAGGTCTCTTAGTGACCATGGGGCTGCCGATTTATTATTAGAGAAGGATTTAAATAGCATCACGTTATTACAATGCATTGATAGAATTTTGTTAAATAAGGAAACCCTAAAAGAAATGAAAACGAAAGCAAAAAAATTAGGTGTTCCCGATTCGGCGACCAGAGTCTATAAGCTTATGAAAGAGCTTGTTACTAACAAACAACAGTAGCCCAAATTTTTTTATTGCATAAATTATAAGTAACGCATGTTTTTGAAAGATAGGTGATTGGAATGGACGAATTAGTAAAAGAATTAGAAGAATTAAATGTAGGTAAGATAAAGAGGAATGAATTACTTTCACAACATACGACAATGAAAATTGGAGGTCCTGCTGACCTTTTTATTGAACCATCTTCTGTTGAGAATATCAGGAAAGTGATTGGTTTTATTAATAAGCATCATTTACCTTGGAGGGCTATAGGAAGAGGTTCAAATTTATTAGTTTCTGATAATGGAATTGAAGGTGCAGTCATTAAGCTTGGTACGGGGCTAGCTAACCTGTCAATAGATGGGACAAAAATTACAGTTGGTGCAGGTCACTCGTTAGTTAGTTTGTCAACGATGATCAGCAAAAAAGGACTCTCAGGTCTAGAGTTTGCTAGTGGAATTCCAGGGTCAGTGGGTGGTGCCGTCTATATGAATGCGGGCGCGCATGGTTCAGATATCAGTAAGATATTAACGAAAGCACATATATTGTTTGCTAATGGCACTATGGAATGGCTCAGGGCGGATGAATTAGAGTTCTCATACAGGACATCAATACTCCAAAAAAAGCGACCAGGTATTGTACTTGAGGCTGAATTCAAACTCATTGAGGGGGACAAAGCCACTATTGTTGCTCAGATGCTAAAAAATAAGGATTATCGAAAAGAAACACAGCCATGGAATTTTCCGTGTGCAGGCAGTATTTTTCGAAACCCACTCCCGAATTATGCTGGGAAACTAATAGAAGAAGCTGGCTTAAAAGGATTTAGTATTGGCGGCGCAAAAATCTCTGAAATGCACGGGAACTTTATCGTTAATGCTGGAAATGCTACCGCAAAAGATGTACTTGATCTTATTCAGTATGTAAAAGAAAAAATTGATCAATTATACTCAATAAAAATTGAAACGGAAGTAGAAATTATTGGCCGTGATTAACAAGAAATAGTCGTGCGAATTACAAATTTTGTGATATAATTACTCATTATAAATAGATAAAGAAATAAGAAATAAAGAAATGAATGACGGCATGATTATTCGTGCCGTTGTTTTCTCTTTATTGATGTTTTGACACAAAAGGCGAAACTCATTGTGGTTTTCTTTCGAGCATGCGAAGTGACGTTCTTTATGGAGGGTAGTGTATGGATAAAGGTAAGATTGTTGCTCTAGAGGATCGAATTCCAAAATTAAAGGAGCAAAGACGACGCAAAGCAAACAAACGACTTATTCTTCTGCTTTTTTTATTTTTTCTCATGATTGCTATAGTCGCATATGTACAATCTCCATTAAGCCATGTGAAGAGGATTACCATTAAAGGCAATGAATTGCTTACTGACAGCGAGATTATTAGTATTACTGAAATTTCAAAAAAGACAAATATTTGGAGTGTTAACCAAAAGGAAATAGCATCGAAACTGCAAGCCTTGAGTGAAATAAAAAAGGCGGATGTAGCCATAAACTGGCCAAACACGGTTATCATTCAGTTGAAAGAATATAAAATAAAAGCTTATCTTCAAAAGGATAAAACATTTTTTCCTGTCATGGATAACGCTGAAATTTTAACAGAACGAGAGATAGTAGGAATCCCTTTGAATGCACCAATCTTAATTGAATTTAAAGACGACACAATCCTAGAGGAGATGATCGTCGGATTGGACGAGCTACCTGAGGAAATTGTAAACTCCATATCTGAAATACATCATACTCCTAAAAAAACGGACGACTACCATATTACCTTATTTATGAATGATGGTTTTGAGGTAAGTGCGACCATAAGAAGTTTTTCGGAAAAAATGGCACATTATCCCTCAATAATAAGTCAATTAGATCCAGACAAGAAGGGAATCATTGATCTGGAGGTAGGTTCGTTCTTTCGGGCATTTGAAGTAGAAGTGGAGGAATCAGATGTTGAGAAAGATAAGGGTGAAGGGTAAGCATGTTGTTTTGTCCCTAGTATGTCTTGTACTTGGCTATATAATGGCTTTTTCCTATCATTTTACTCAAAAGGAAATAGAACAGGAACGGACAAATATATCAGGAAATCAATGGAAAGAAACAATGGATTTAAGAAATCAGCTTATTTCACTAGAAGAAACTAACCGTAAACTGCAAAAGGAATTGCATCAAAAACAAGATAAAGTTCTAGATAATGAAAAGGAATTATCAAAAGAAGCACAAGTATTTTTAACGCTTGCAGAGGATGCGGAAAAATACAGGATGTTTTTAGGGAAAGTTAAGGTGAAAGGTGAAGGAGTAACTGTTACTCTAGCAGATGGTGATTATAATCCAAATGAACCGAATATAAACAACTATCTAGTTCATGAGTACCATGTCTTTAAAGTGATAAATGAGCTTTACATATCAGGGGCCGCTGGAATTGCGGTAAATGGACAAAGGCTTTCAAGTCAATCTTACATTATTTGCGACGGACCTGTTATAACAGTCGATGGTGTACAGCATCCAGCTCCATTTGTAATCTCGGCTATTGGGGACCCCGATGTTCTAGCCTCAGCGCTAAACCTAACCGGGGGGATAAAGGATCAGCTAGTTAACGATAATATTATTTTCTCGCTTGAAGAAAAGAGCGAAATTCTATTAAATCCTATTCTAGGGAAATCCTAACTAGTTAGTAAGTGTCCACATGTTATTAATTTAAAGGTAAGGTGAAAAAAGTGGACTGGCATAAAAAAAATATAAGTTTTATCGTTATTTCTGCTGTTGTTGGATTTATGATTGCCATCCAATTTCAAACCGTAAAAGAACCAGTCGAACGTGACACAAGAGATATTTGGCAGCTCCGAGAGGCCTTGCTAAAGGAAAAAGAATTGCAATCTAGTTTACTAGCGGAAATTCGGTCAATTGAAGAGAAACTCCTAGCATATGAATCTGAACGGAAACAAAGCAAGGAACAAGTATTACGGGAAACGTTAGATGAACTGAAAGCAGAGGCAGGGATGTCGGTGGTGCATGGTCCTGGAATTACCTTACAGGTTGAACCTGAAGAATTTCAACTAGGTTCCCCGATTAACAAAGGTCTTTCACCTGATCTTTTAAAAAGGTTACTTAATGAATTAAATCTGTATGGTGGTAAGTATATAGCGATTGATGGACAACGCATTATTAATACAACGGTTATTAGAGATATTAATAATGAGACTAAAATAGATGGCCATTCTTTATCGAATCTTCCAATTGAAATAAAGGTAGCTGTTGATACCAGTGCAGCAGCAGAAAAACTATATAACCGGATGAAGGCTTCAAAAGCAACAGAAGAGTTTTTTATTGAAGACCTTCGATTAGTAGTGAATGAGGTCAGCTCAAAAATTTCTGTTCCGGCTTATGAAAATTCGATTCGGATTCGGAATATGGAGTTAGTGAAAGAAGCAGAAGGAGGCGATGGTTAATGTGGCTTCCACTACTAGGACTTATTATCGGTATCATTCTTGGATTGTTAACGGATATAAGAATACCGGATGAATATTCCAATTATTTGTCAATCGCCGTGTTAGCTGCCCTAGATACTTTATTTGGGGGAATAAGAGCTCATTTACAAAATATTTATGATGAAAAGGTATTTGTATCCGGATTTTTTTTCAATATTTTACTTGCTGCAAGTTTAGCTTTTCTAGGTGTGCATCTTGGTGTAGACTTATATTTAGCAGCGGTTTTTGCTTTTGGTGTCCGCTTGTTTCAAAATATTGCTGTCATTAGACGAATATTATTGACAAAATGGTCAACAAACAAAGAAAAATTAGAAAAAAGTTGATTTTTTTAAAGGGAATTATTTAGTTGTGACGAATAATTTTATATGATATAGAGGTGTGACAATTACTTATTCATATCTATATAAAAGTTTATTGTTGTTCGACTGAGGAATGCTTAAAGGAGGTGCCAGAGAATGAACAGCAATGAGATATATGTTAGTCTTGACATCGGTACATCCAGTGTAAAAGTTATCATTGGTGAAATCGTCAATGACTCAATTAATATAATTGGTGTTGGAAATGTAAAATCTGAAGGTTTACGCAAGGGATCGATTATTGATATTAATGATACCGTTCATTCAATTAAAAAGGCAATTGAGGAAGCAGAAAGAATGATTGGAATGGAAATACGACAGGTAATTGTCGGGATTTCTGGAAATCAAGTAACTCTTGAGCCTTGTCATGGTATAGTTGGAGTATCAAATCAAAATCGTGAGATTACTAATGAAGAAGTTAGACGTGTCATTGAAGAGGCACAAGTAGTTTCTATACCCCAAGAAAGAGAAATTATTGGGGTAATCAGAAAGCAATTTATTCTCGATGGCAAGGATGAAATAAATAATCCTTGCGGTATGATAGGTGTTCGTTTGGAAGTAGAAGGGACGCTTATAACTGGCTCAAATGCTATCATCACGAATACATTGCGTTGTGTTGAACGGGCAGGATTAGAGGTTATGGATATTGTTCTACAGCCGCTTGCTGCTGGTGAATATGCCTTATCAAAGGATGAGAAAAACCTTGGGGTTGCTCTAATCGATCTTGGTGGAGGTTCTACAACAATTGCCGTTTATCAGGAAGGGTTTTTAAAGGCAACCAGTGTTGTTCCTATTGGCGGAGACCTGATAACAAATGACCTTTCCAAGGTATTAC
>JAQSXG010000696.1 GCA_029256785.1 Neobacillus sp. | reverse complement strand
ATAAATTCCGGCCTTACTCCCATATCTACTTCTTTTCCTACATATTTTTCTAAAGCTTTTACCAAAGAGTTCGGGATTTTGTATTTAAAACTACTATTAACAGCCATTAAAACCCCATCGATTTTCTCGATTCTGGTTTTAAAGAAGTTAGTGGGAGGTGTACCAATGAATTCCGCAACAAATTTTGTTGCACTGTCTTCATATACTTCCATAGGCGACCCGATTTGCTCAATTTTGCCTTTATACATAACAACAATACGATCTGCCATGCTCATAGCTTCCGATTGATCATGTGTAACAAAAATACTCGTGGAATTTTGTTTATTATGAATATTTTTAAGTTCTGTTCTCATAGAAACCCTAAGCTTTGCATCTAGATTAGAAAGTGGTTCATCCATCAAAAATATTTTAGGTTCAACTACGATTGCTCTTGATACAGCTACTCTTTGTCGTTGCCCGCCTGACATTTGAGCAGGATATTTTTTTAGCAAGTTTGAAATATCAGTAGCCTCAGCTACTGCTTTTACTCTTTTATTAATCTCAGCCTTTGAAACTTTCTGTAATTTTAATGGATATGCAATATTTTCAAATACAGTCATATGAGGCCAGATAGCATAACTTTGGAAAATCATAGATACCCCTCTATCCTTCGGTTTTTTATCTATGATATTAACTCCTTCAATTAAAATTTCGCCATCGTTTACATCTTCTAGCCCGGCAATCATGCGAATTGTAGTTGTCTTTCCACATCCGGAGGGTCCTAAGAACACAATAAACTCACCCTTTTCAACTGATAGGTTCAGATTATCTATGATTAATGGGCCATCTTTCGAATATTTTTTACGCAAATTTTTAATTTCTAAATAACTCATATTTATCCATCCTCCTATAATTCAACTCCGCCCCACATCTGACCAATATATTTACGAATAATAAATGTAAATACCAATGCAGGTAATATAAGTACAATGCTTCCGGCTGCTGCATACTGTATCCCGCTTGAGGTTGTACCGATTGCTTTATATACAACTAATGCTAATGTCTGATTTTCGTTCGTCAATATAAGTGCTGAAATAGTATCATTCCAAGCTGTTAGAAACGAATACATAGAACTAGCTGCCAATGCTGGGAAAGCCAACGGTAACGTAATTCTCATAAAGGTCTGGAAATTGTTCGCTCCAAATACCATTGATGCTTCTTCTAGTTCTTTATTTATTCCAATGAAAATACTACTAGTAATCCATGAGGTTAATGCAATATTGGGAATGGAATACAAGAATGCTAATCCAATCAATGTATCAAATAGTCCAAACCGAATTAATAGGATTGCCATAGGAATACTGATACCTACCATAGGGAACATTCTTACAATTAATAACGACACATTAATTTGTCTTTTCAATTTAAAGTTATACCGAGCCATTGCATATCCTGCCAGACTTCCTATGGAAAGTGAAATCAATATTGTCATCAAAGAAACAATAATGCTGTTTTTTAAAGCTGTACTAGCATTTGGAACAATACTAAAAAACTGTTTAAAATTATAAAAGGCATCCTTTTTATAGGTAAATTCCATTGGTCCCTTCTCTAAGGTCTGTGAAAAATCCTCTATCAACTGTTCACCCGGAACTGTTACTGCATATTGCCTGGTAAAATGAGTTTCTAATTTAGATGCTCTTTTACTTGTGATGATTGAAGTATATCCTTCGCCACTGTCATAGAAAACTTCAAACTCACCTTCCTCCGTAGGTACAACTTTAACGGTTACATTAAAGTTTGGTAACATACTTTTTGGAAATTGGGACATTTCCGCTGCGTTTGAAAATGAAACTGTGGTAAAAAACATTAATGGAAGCACTACAATCAACACAAGTGTCGCTAAAACAATAGTCATGACTGTTTTCTGAATAACATTTAATTTATCCATTATTTTTCACCTCCACTGAATGTACGTTTTTTTGATGCCATTAAGTAAAAAACAGTCGCAGCTAAAACGATTAATGTTGTCGTAAACGATAATGTAAATGCTATTTTTGAACTGGTGTCAACCCCCGGAACCACATCTGCATAAAATGCAATTCGTTCTACTAAGAAAGGTACTTTGCTGTAACCTAAAACCATAACTGCAATTGCCCATACCTGTATTGCTGCTATTAGTCTCATGATAATTGAAGTTGTAATTGATGGTTTTAAGATTGGAATGATAATATCTTTAAAAATGCGCCACTTGTTCGCGCCAAATAAGTATGCAGCTTCTTTGAGTTCTTTCTGGACACCCTGCAGACCAGCAATTAAAATAATCATTACCGAAGGTGTTACCGTCCATGTATCAATTAATATAATTAGAAATACTGCCGCAAGCCCTTCTGAATTCATAAATACGATTGGTTTATCAATAATACTTAATTGCATTAAAAAAGAATTAATCCAACCATCGCGTACCAATCCTGTTTTCCAAATAATAGCTACTGCTGTCGGTGTAATAGCCATTGGTATCATAGACACAAACATTAACAACTTAGATCCTCTAAACTTCATGGATAATAAAACAGCTAGCATTAATGCCAAAAAATATTGCAGTACCACTGAGACAGCAGCAAAGGTTGCAGTATTAAATACGGCCTCTCCAAAAAGATCCGATTCT
>JAQSXG010000695.1 GCA_029256785.1 Neobacillus sp. | reverse complement strand
CATCAACTTTTTCTCTAATTAAAGAAATGGCTTTATTTAATTCATTTAAATTGATATTCGTTTCAATGCCCATCATTGTAAGCATATTCTCCAAATCTTCAGATGCAACATTCCCTGATGCCCCTGGTGCAAACGGACAACCTCCTAATCCAGCGGCGGCCGATTCAAACTCTTTAACGCCATAATTTAGTGCTGTTAATGTATTTGCTAAGGCCAGACCCCTTGTATCATGAAGGTGCATAGCAATATTATCAATATCAATATGTTTTTTTACTTCATCTAATACTAATCCAACCTGAACAGGATTGCCTAATCCTACAGTGTCCGCAAGTACAATTTTACTTGCACCAGCATTTAATCCCCTTTGGGCTATGCTTATAATTTTTTGTGTTTCTATTTTTTCTCCGAACGGGCAGCCAAAGCTGGTTGCCAAGTCTAATCGTACCTTTAAAATCCCTTTATATTCCTTGCATATCTCTTCAAAATGCTTCATCGACATCTCTACTGTTGATTGAACATTCTCCATGTTATGTGTTTCACTTACAGAGACAACATAGCTAATCTCCCGAATGTTTGACTCTACAGCAATCTGAGCACCTTTAATATTTGGCACCAAAGCCATTATTTTTACATCCCTGTTTTCAGCATATTTAAGAATTTCTTTACTTACCTCTTTTGCATCAGCCATTTGGGGAACTCTTTTAGGGTTAACAAAGGATGTAATTTCAACTTTTTTAAATCCAGAATCAATAATTTTCTTAATAATTTCTACTTTATCCTCTGTTTTTATAAACGTCTTAATATTTTGGAATCCATCACGACCGCAAACATCTATTATTTCTACACTATTAGGTAAATTCATAACTTTCGCCTTTCCCTTTCTTCGTTTTCAGTTTATACCTTTATAGACAACATATTTTTCTGCCAATATTTCATGTGCAATAATTACGTACCTAAACTAACCTTTTTTGCTATTCGCCTATTTCTAAAAACCTAAATCTTCAAATTACTCCTCTTTGGATGTAATTCTCAATTTCCTCATCCTTTAAACCAAGAAAGCTACTATATATTTCTTTGTTGTGCTGACCTAAGGTAGGAGCAGGGGTTCTTACTTCAGCCTTTAATTCACTAAACTTAATATGCTCCCCTGTAATTTTTGTTTTGCCTGCAACAGGATGCTCAATTTCAACAAACATTTCTCTTGCACCTGCAATATGAGGGTCTTTAACTATCCTATCTATGGTGTTAATGGGCGCAGTAGGAACACCAATTGCAAGAAGTTTTTCCTGAATTTCATCTATGGTGTACTTCATTGTCCAATCCTCTACAATTTCTTTAAGCAGGGCATGATTTAAAACTCTTTGGGTATTATTTTCAAACCTCGGGTCAGTAACAATTTCAACTTGCTCCATTTCCTCTGCCAAAAGCCTGAATAACTTATCATTGCCACAGGCTATTACAACGCTTCCATCTTTAGCTTTAAAAGAATCGTAAGGATAGGTTGACTCATATCTGTTACCAATTCTTTCAGGTATTTTACCTGAAGCAATATAAATTTGCGTAATTATTTCAAGGGAAGAAACAACAGAATCAACTAATGCTACATCCACCTTTTGCCCCTCACCTGTCTTTATTTTATTTACCACTGCCGCAAGTACGCCAATAGTAACACTTAATCCACCCAAAACATCACCCATTGCTGTTCCCGTTCTGGTTGGCTGACCTCCAGGCCACCCTGTGGTGCTCATTAGTCCGCCCATTGCCTGCCCAATAATATCGTACCCCGCCCTTTTACTATAAGGGCCATAATGACCAAAACCCGAAACACAGCCATATACTATACCCGAATTGATTTCCTTCAAAGTTTCATAACCCAAACCCAGCTTTTCCATAGTTCCCGGTCTATAGTTTTCCAAAACCACATCCGCTTTCTTTACCATTTCTTTAAAAACTTTTTTACCATCTTCATCTTTTAGGTTTAGCGTTACTCCCCTTTTATTTCTGTTCAAGTTCATGTAATATGCACTTTCACCATTTATAAAAGGTCCAAAAGCTCTGCTGTCATCACCTTTTTTTGGCATTTCAATTTTAATTACATTTGCACCCATATCTGCCAAAAGCATACCACTATAAGGGCCTGCAAGAACCCTTGTAAGGTCAAGCACTGTAATTCCGTCCAGTATTCCTCTACTCATTTTAATTGCCCCTTTCATTGGGCGGCACTAAATAGCCCATTGCAAGTTACGCATTTTGAAATTTTAAATAATGCCGCCTCTTACTTTAAACACAGAAAAACTGTTATTTTTTATAATGAAATTCAAATATGAACTAAATTATTATTATTTCTTTTAAACTCCAAAGCCAAAAACGCCCATTGTTATACCATAAACTATAAATGGGAATATAATTAAACAAATGATTTTAAGGCCAAATCCACATTTAATTAGGTCTGACATTTCTATCTCCCCGGTGCCGTATGCAACTGCATTTGGTGGCGTTGCAGGTGGCAGCATAAACGCAAAGTTACACGATAGCATACACGCAAGCATCATTGCTAATGGGTTCACCCCTATGGCCGTTCCAACGCTGGCAAGCACAGGCAAGAAAGCCGCAACTACAACCGCATTTGTTGTAAGCTCTGTAACAATT
>JAQSXG010000078.1 GCA_029256785.1 Neobacillus sp. | reverse complement strand
TGGGCAATCAGTTGACGGAAATTGTCATGAACTTGATACTTTTCATCAGGACTTAAAAAACTGTAGTTGTAGGGAATCAATTCATAATACGCAAAACATTCCCCATCGTGGTTGAAGACCAAATTATCTTCAATATATTTAATAGGATACGCCATAATGTCTCTCACTCCTCACAATCGTGATGGCTTTACGAACTCGTTTTTTGTGTAGCTTAACTTTTTTTCCTGCATAAGTCAGCTTAGTGCGCAGGGCATAAGTGATAACGGACTTTAAAAATCCATAGGGTTTCTTGCCATCGAAAGTCTTTTGACTCATAAACCATGTGAGTCCAACTGGTAGTCCAATATATTTAAGTAATGCTCCATCAATCAATGACAATGGCGGAACATTACTAAAGAGGATCACGACAAATAATGACACGATAAACCATGTCATTTGCGTGAAAGTAATTGGAAAGGGAAGTTGTAAGTCGTTAATGGCATAGATAACTTTTTCAACTGACCAAATATTGGTGTAGCTTCTGATTTTTTTCATTGGTTTTTTCCTTTCAAAAAAACTCCATCTCATAACGAAATGGAGTTTAAAATAGAATGATAAATTGTTAAAATATGCTTTAATACTAAAGCCTATTTGTCTATCAGCATTTCCAAAAAGGCTTCATTTTCTTTATAGTCAGTATCGTTTAAAAGGTGATAGGGTTCATTTGTCAAATTAATGACATTAAGATTTTCTATTTCAGAGTATTGTTTTGAATCAAACCCTAGAGTTGATATGATACATTGAGAATCTTCGGATATATTATTAAAAAGGTATTTAAATAATTTTTCTTTTTTTGTATCATCTAATTCTCCATGATTAGGACTATCCAATATAATCGGAAATTTGATAGCTTCAGGATTAAACTCATTTTTGATTTTCAGTAGATTAAAATACCAAATTATCGTTATCACAGGATTATTACTTCCTGACCCTCTTACGACACTGGTTATTTTTTGTATAGAATCATCTGTTATCTCTTCTAAGCCAAATTTCATTTTGTCTGATTTCATTGATTTAAAATAACTTGAGTTTACTTCATTTTTTTTCTTTTTGAAAACATTCAATTGCTTGGTAATTGCTGATAAGCTATCTTCTATTTTTTTTACAAGAAGATGTTCTTCTGACCATTCTTTCTCAAGTTTTGTTTTTAAATCCGAGTAGCCTTGGATTTGGATAATCTCTTCTTGGTTTTTTCTAGAACCTCTCAAAATCTTCTTGTAATCGTTTAGTTTTTGCAAAAAGCCATAATATGTTTCCTCAGACTTAGATATGTCTTTTTTATTTTTTCCTAAAAGTCTTTGTAATTCCAAGCTAACTTGTAATAAATCTTCAATATTAATATTTTTTACCAAGCGAACTTCCAGCGAATCCTCAAGATTTTGCTCGCATAATGGGCAGGTATGATCAGAAATAACTTTTTTAAGCTCTCTTTGTTCTAAACCTTTTTTCGTTTGAATTTCCTTTAAAGATTCCGAAATTTCCGCTTGCTCATTTCTTAATCTTGTTAATTTGTCTTTTGTCTTTTTAAGATCAGAATATACTTCTCTATATTGTTTTTCTTGTTTATTTAATTCGATTCTGAGAGTTTCCACATCTTCTGGTACTGCTTTCGGAATTTCTTTATTTATTTTGTTCAACATTTCAGATATGATTTTTAAATCATTGTTTTTCATTTTTAATTGTTCATTCAGTTTGTCTTTTTTAATAGTTAAATCAAAATATTTCTCGTTGAATAAACCAAAATGGCAGTATAAAAGATTTTCCTTATAGTTAGCAAAATGTCCTAGATTATCGAAAGAATCAAAAGAACTACCATTCATTTTATCTTGATCGATAAAATTTAAAAGATAGGCATATGCAGGAGGTGCTAAAGCTAGTTTTCCTTCTTGACGAGAAGGAAGCAATACAGAGAACGAATATATTTCGTACAAAGTTTTGGCGAGTTCAGTCGAACTTTCTGTACTAATTATTAATGAATAATTTGAATCAAAAAACTTAAAGAATTTACCCGATCTTAGCATAGTGTACTCAATTTCATTAACTGAGAATTGAATAACAAAAACTATTGAATCTTTTTTGAGAGTGGAGTCAAAAAAACTATTAGCGCCTAATGTATGAAATATACTTTTTAGAATCAGAGATTTCCCAACTTTATTCCCATTTTTTTGATTAGAAGTAATCACATTAATTCCATCTTGAAGAAGAATTCTTTTCGCTCTCTTTTCAGAAGTAGAAAAAAGATAAATATTTTTAATTATTAATCGATTTTTTTTCATTATAGTTGATCCTCCAGATTGATTAATGCTATAAGGGATAAAAGCTCTTTTTCTTCAATACTATATTCAATAGGAAAATTGACAGAAGAAATAGTAACATACTCCTTAGCAATATAAAATAGTTCTCCATCAGAAAATTCATCGATTTTATCTATAATATCTTGTTTAATTTCTTGCTCAAGATTTTGAAGGAAAAAGTCTTTGCCTAAATTAGTAACAATTGAGGTAAGATGTTTCATGTAGTTGATTCTCTTTTTGTAATTTTTAATAACGGAATTGATATGGGCTTTACATTTTTCAATCATGGATATTGATCGTTCTGAATATTTTTCAAAAATGAAGTCAATTCTTTCAGTAGAAATGCCTTTTTTCTTAAGCAATTCACCGTAAGATTCACAGGGTTCTTCAAAGTCCGCTTTTTGTTGTATTTCCTCGGATAGAACATTCAATAGCGCTGCTGGTTTTAATGCATCATCGCCATATTGGCTTTTATAGTAATTGTTAATTCGACCAACCATTGTGTCTCTAAAATTTGAAACAGCTAAGTCAGTATTGATAAAAAATATATTACTTAAATCAATTTTTTCAATGCCAAATTCTTTTTTTAAAGCAGTCTCAATTTTCTCTACATTATTTTTTGATAAGCTATTTAACTCAAATTCAAGGTTGGCAGAATTTGCCAGTGCTGAGTCACTTAATTTGAGATTTGATACAATAGCAAGCTTTGAACGGTTTGTTTTATTTTTTAAGTCGCTGTCTCTAATTTTGTACAATGTGCCAATGACAGAGTTTTTCTTTTCTCCTCTATTAGTAAGGTTATTGATGGTGTATGACTTTCCATTTTTTGTTTTCACTTGATAAAATTCATAATGATCAGAAAAATGAATTTCTATGTCACATACATAATCAAAAATCATATAAAAATTTTGAGATACAGTCATCTCTTTAAGAAGTTTATCTAATCCCCAATAAATCTCGAAACGAAATCGGTTTTTAGATCTAGCACCTGCATAGTCTGCTTCATAATCCATATAATTTCCTAGCACCAAAAAGAAACACCTCCGAAATGCAACATTTTCATATATTATAACATGTTGAGATGTAAGAGAAAGTTTAACTACAAAAATTCATTGAACTTCTTACGATACATATTCAAAAACGCCATGAGAAGTCACTAAAAAATTCCCTTCAATTTCCATATCACGACCAAGTGATTGGTAGTCAATATAGTTTTGTAAGTTGGCTGGCACTTCACCAAGTTGTCCCGATTCTTCAATTAAGTAGCGGGCGACATCCTCCATTGAGTCACAATCGGAATAAGAAATAATATCATCTTTATTGTCTATCAGCTCATCAAAACTATTAAACCACATGGATTTTATTTCTTTTAATTCCTCATAGATCGCAGTGCCTTCTAACTCTGAGATACCTTCACAAAGGCGATTAATCTCTGTAATAGGCGTGTATTCGTCTACATCAAAAGGAAGCTCATAGTCATGGATGGCGTATTCTTCGTACTCATTATTCAATCCAATTTTTTCCGCTAGATCATCAAAATCAATGGGTGGGGTAAACCAAGACCCCACCAGTTCGCCTTCATTGTATTTGCCTAAGTTGGCAACATAAACTTGCATTTCCAAATGGATTCCTCCTATGCGCCGATAATTCTGTTGAATAGGTTCAGTAACACATCTTTCACTCCGCCTGCATTGAAGACAAGACCTACGGCAATCAAAGCGATAATTAAAAAACCAATCAATTTTGAAAATTCTCGTTTAAATCCTAAAAATAAACCAATCACAACAATAGCAAGTAATACTAAGGATTGGGCGTTGCTTAAAAACCAGTTATAAAGATTTTGTCCAAAGTTCATATTATTTTATTCTCCTTTTGTCTGTATATTTTTTTCGGTTGGTAAAATAGCGCTCCACTCGTTGTAAGAGTTGCGCTGGTGTGAGCTTTTCGCCATAGACAGTGATCTTGTTTTGACGGAAGGGATAAAAAGTTTGTTTGTAAAAATCATAAAGATAAGGGTAGCGCCCTTGTCGTTTGGTACCTTCAATAATCAAGGAAGTAAAGTGCCCTGTATCTAATACATAAACCTCCAACTCAATGCCGCAGAAAAAACCATATTTCTTTAGTGCTTCGGTCAATTGACTCATAGCGTCACATCCTCAATCAAGGCAGATAATTGTTCAATTAGCTTTTCGTGCTTTTCTGTGAGTTCGGCATTTTGAATCAAGCTATTCAGAATAGTTGTTCCTTTTAAATGATCCAATGTTTGAACCACTTTTAAATTTGGTGCCACTTGATGCCGCAGCCAGTTAAAAGTTCGTTCATACGTGTATGGCTCAGGTTTAGTAGTCAAACGTAAAGCGCCACGATCTTCTCCTAAAAACCATGCCCAATCTTTCGATGTTTCCCAATGACTTCGCCGTTTTGTTTCGTCTTTGTCAACAAAGCGCATATAGCGATTAATAATTTCAAAGGCTGTTTTTTCAGCGTTACAGAATTGGATTAAATCTTTGATAGCATGAGCCGCTCTTTCATTTTTTAAACGAATTTCAAAGCGATTTTTTACTTCGGCATCTTCAATTGGAATATTGTTTTTGACATATTGCTCATAGTCTTTTTCATACAAACAGAAATAGACTTCACTTTTTAAGGAACCAATGTATAAGGTATTGCCCATACCTATTTTTTCTTCACGTTGCACCAGTTCACCACTCCGATAATTTTTAAAACTACGAAAAACAGAAATACATTCTTCGTTGTCACATTTTTGGGCGAGGGTAGGGATATTTAAGATACCCACCTTGTCATTGATGGCAAGATCAATACGTTTGAACACGGCATTTTCATTGGTGCTGGATCGAAAAAAATCAAACCAACTTCGATGTTGCGCCAGCAAAAAATTCTCAAATTGCCGACAGCCTTTGCCTTTCAATTCTAAAAGAACCCCTTTCACAGCATCATGAGAAGTCATAAGAATAATATCGCCAAAACGATATTGCTCTGCGTAAGAATAAAAAGCGTAATCTTCATGGAGCATATAATCCATATTGATGCGTAATAGCTCATGGCAAATAGCCGACACATCATTTGTGGGAAAACGAATCCGAACATAGTCAAACAATAATTCCAGTGGATAATCTGGATTGTAACGATCTAGTGCTTCTTGAATTTTTTGTTTAATGTGTAAGCTCGGCTGGATTTTTCCAGTTTCAATTTCACTCAAGTATGGACGACTGATACCAGCGGCAACCGCTAATTTATTTTGTGATATGCCATAGGCTAGGCGAGTTCGTTGTATTTCTTGATGCCATAAGGTTTTATGGATCATTTGCATTCCTCCAATCAAAAAAGCCAATGTAAACTTTTACGTGCGAGTTTACATTGGCTAATATTTATTGAATCCCTTGCAGGGATTGGGTTTCATTGTCTTTGATGCTATTTTTTTGATGTTTTTGTGCCCCCCTGTTAGGTATAGGGGGCTGGTCGCTTGGCGTGGCTGACGCCACACCAAACAACGCTAGTCTGAACCTGTGGCTTTCACTTCGTCCGCCACCAGATCAGCCAGCGTTTTGCTGGTTAGCTTTCCGATTTCTTTTAGAAAATCATAGCCTTTGGGTACAAGGGGTGTGTAGAACTCACTAATCACACTCGTACCAACATCGACGTAGCCCCGACCTTTAATGGGCTTTAGGAAAAACTGTTTGGTGGTGTCACTACCAAACATCATGCCGTATCCAAGTTCACTCATACGTCCAATGGCAACACGGAAGTTAAATTGATCACGAATCCCATCACCCAGATATTTTGCGTCTGGACGCTGGCAAGCTAAGATAAGAAAGAAGCCAGCTTGCCGACCTAACATGACAATCTGCTTTAGTTTACTGATAACATCGGTACTGTTGCGCCCCTGCATATCCATGAATGCAACATATTCGTCAAAAATCAGAAAGTTTGCTGGCATTCCAAGATACGCATAGTTTTGTCCGGTTTTATAGTCCGGGTGTTGCTTAATTGCTTCACTACGAACCATCATTTCCTCATAAAACTGGTTGATACAATCTAACATATCCTCTTTGCGGTAGTAGACGTTTGGCATGACCGATGCAAGGTCGGCTAAATCGGCATTTTTTGGGTCGAGTATATAGAGATTGGCATTGGTGTGACACAGGGATTTAATGATGGTTAATATGAAATAGGTTTTACCGCCACCAGTACCACCAGCTATCAGCATATGCGGTAGGGAATCATACGCCCAATAGACTGATTCCATCAGCTTTAGTTGTCCATTTTCAGCAATGACTTCATCAATGGTGATACGGTTTGCGATGGTATCATAAAGCAGGGTGTATTCCACGTAGGAATCCTTTAAGGTTTTATCTACCATCTCACAATATAATCCTGTTTCCAGCTTATCTTCTAGGCGTAGCAAATGGTCTTGGTATCGCCCCATTGTAATCTCCACGTTGATATGAATCAGCCCATCTTTGAGATAGTAATACATCTTGGGAAAGTGGGTGATTTTTCCCTTGGTCTTAGAACTTGGCAGGTCTTTAAAGAATCCCTCTGATTGTGATTCCTGTGATTCGTACCAGCCGTTTTGTAAGACCATGCGTGCCAGTTTTTGGCGGTGTTGCAGTTGTTTGATGAAATCAATCTTGTACCGGTAAAACAAAATCCCGATAGCAAGGCATACAAAAAGGGCAGTGATTAGACTGCCCCAGAAATAACCTGTTTGTAGTTGTGAGAGAATTTCTTTAAAGGTGATGGCTTCCCAATCGGTCTGCAAGATGAAGCGTAGGTGAAAAAGTGTCAGCATGATTAATATAATAATACTGGAGGCTCCAAGGGCAGTGCGGTAGACCAGACTTTTGTCACTTGCTCGTATTCTTTTCCCTTTGTATTTGAAAATGATTAGTCTCCTTTCTGGCAAATAAAAAGAAAGCTGTTTTAGCTCGCTTTTACTAATATTTTTAATATACTCTTTTTACTCTCGCGCTCGTTCCGGCAACCTGCATTGTTGTTCCAGAACTTCCATCATATACAATTGCATTTGGTGAGTATTCATATTTATATTCGTATTTATATGCTGACTGTGCCCATGTTTGACCATTGCGCAATTTATAGACGCTTTCTCCGTTCCAACCTTCAAAAGCTCCATCAATTTGACTTTCTATAACATTATTTAGTTTCCGGACTTCAATTTCTTTACCCTCTACAGATATATAGTATCTGCCATTCTCTTTATAAATAGTGATATCAGGTCTGTATTTATAATAATACCAATATTTATATTTCGCTTGAATCCAATACTGACCATTCGAGGTTTTAAATAGTTTATCATCGCCAAAACCATCAAATGCGCCATCTAATTTCCCTTGAAACACTACCTCTTTCATAGCTATGGACTCCTTTCATTAAAATTCATTACTTTTATTATACAAGAGAATGCAATTTGTTGGTATAATTAGATAATGAATTTTACAGAATGAGAGGGTATCATATGAACGTTGATTTTAATATAGCGGATTTTTTTAAACTTCCAAATAAGATAATGGGTGCTTTATCATTAGCATCTGGACTGATACTTTTTAGTCCTAATTCTTTAGTATCTAAAATGTACATGACTGACTTTAGGGATAAATATGGTTTTGTAATAGGGTTAGTATTTATCACCTCATTTTCTATTTTGATTATTAGTTTACTGATAAGCGTTGTTCAGTATTTTAGAAACAAATATTATAAAAAGAAGTTTGAAGAAAGTGCAAAACCAAGACTTCAAGCTTTAGACAGATATCAAAAAGCAATTATATATTCTTTATTTACAGAAGATAACCATACACACGAATTACCCTTGCACGATGGAGCAGTCAAATTTTTAGAGCATGGTATGATGATAGGTAAAGCAACTACCCAGTATGCTGTATCTGATCTAAATAATGCCGTTTTCCCCTACATGCTACAACCTTGGGTAATTCAAAAACTACAAGATGATAATGAGTTGCAAACTTCATTCAAAATAGCCTGTCAAGAACAAGAGAAGAAATTTGAGAAGGAATATAATGAATCTGCCAGCAGGTATTCTTCATATGACAACTTCTACTAAGGATAATTTATTATCCTTTTTTATTTGGTTGCGGAGTGATTGTGGATTTCTTCAAAACAATATCATCAGCCTTAATATACCAATCCACATCAGCCCCCATATAGGTTGCAGATGCCACAGTATCGGCAACTGGATTGATAAGTTCTACTTCGGCATTGTAATCAAAGTTCTTTTCGCCAGCCGTAGCAGGAATACTCACTTGAATCATGCGCCCTTGACCCTTAGATTTCAAATCGTAGGTACGTTCTTTTATCTGGTCAGTAACATTTCCCTCATCATCCGTGATACGCACCTCACGGCGTAGAGCAGAGAACTTCAATCTTCCGAACGTCTTTTCTTTTTCAATAACAATTCCTTCAGCTAATCTCATATATTACCTGTCCTTTCTTATGCTTTCACCATATCATCAGCCGTCATGATATAATTAGTAAACCCTCTAGTGCCAATTTTATAACCCTCGGCTGTAATCTTAGGGTTAATCAAGCGGACTTTATCCTCTGTTTCAAAGTGTTTTTCGCCAGCTTCGGCAGGCAACACCACTACAATATCGTCCGCTCTTTGGATTGTGGAGTATAGGTTGTAGCTACGTGAGAGAATAGTTGGTCTGCCATTGATACGGCGTTGCTCAACTTTAGCCTCACCAGCGTATTCTAAAGTACCAAACGTTTTATCCATGTTTGGTATAACATGCTTCAATTCCATATATTTTTACCTCGTTCCTTTCTTGTTAAATATTTTTGTGTAGCGTAGTTTCAGACTGGAACTGCCAGTCGGGGAACGGACGGGATACATAATCACTTATCCTTTCTATTAGTAAAGTGGCTCTTTCCAAAAAGGAAATGACCATTGATTGTTTGGGAGAATGCAAAAACGCAAAGTACCTAACTGTCGTTTGGTGATCTTTGCGTATTGGATTCCATTATTCAGCTTTTGCTTTCTTTTTTCGGTAATAGAGAATACCCATAGCCCCGGCAGATAAAGCTAATCCCAATGCTAAGATAGCAACATTCGTTGTGTCGCCAGTCTTAGGCAGTGTGCGATCTGTTTCCCTTGGTGTATCTGGGGTTTCGACCTTGTGGTTTGTCATTTCACATTTCACCACCTCACCATCATCTTTGATTTCAAATTCCATCGGTGTTTCATCTAAGACATAACCCTCTGGTGCATCATATTCTTGGAAATAGTAAGTTCCAGTTGGTAATAAGCCAAAGGAGAATACCCCTTTATCATCGGTGCGACCCTCAGTAATGATTTCTTTCTTATCATTTAAGATTCTGACACCTGTATCCGGTAGCAATTCGCCGGTAGAAACATCTTTCTTGGTCAATTCAGCCGTACCTTTTTTTAAGTAGTTAGCTAGTTCAACGGTGATCGTGGCTTCTGTTTCCTCAGATGGAGCAGGCGATTCACCAATTAATCTGTCGTCTTTATCGTAGGCTTTGATACCATCTTTGGTTGATTCAATGCGAATAACCTCTTTTGATAAAATATACTCATCAGAGGATGAGGCTTTTTCTTTCAAATAAAACGTACCAACCGGTACACTTTTGAAAATACCTAAGCCATCTTTTGTAATAGTGACTTCTTGCATCATGTCACCATCTTTGGTTTCAAGGGTAAAGACGGCACCAGTTCCCAAGGTATCGTAAGTGAATGTTACGCCAGTTTCTTTATCGAAAAAGGCTTGCTCATTGACTTTTTTCATCGTGAACTCATTGAAATGTAACTTGTTTAAAATCGGCTGACGTGCAATTTTTTGCATGGTTTCTTTGCCGTAGGCTATCGAATCCTGATAGATATAAATCGGATAAGTAGCATGATTGTTTTCGGCAGTAAATTCAATATCGTACTCGGTATCGTTAGCCACATGACTTTCCCCGGCATCTAGCTCTTTCAAATAGTATTTTCCTTGTGGTAATTTCAAGTCAAACGTAGCGACACCATCTTTTACGGTTTGGTATCCAACCAAGGCATTTGCCGATACTTGCATATCTTCGGATAACTGTTGTTCCTCACGAGTGAAGATACCGAACACTTTTCCGTTCCCTTGAACGACTTCAAGCTCTGGCTTGTTTTCATTCCAACCAGCGATAGATTCCTCATTTTTATATAGTTGAATATCTAAAGACTGAAAGTCATTGGTAGCAGTAAGGGAAGTGGAGGTAAGCTCCACTAATTGACCGGCATATTTAAGTTCAAACGGAATCGGTGTTGGGTCAATAATAAACCCGTTTGGTGCAGACGCTTCAACCGCTTGATATTTTCCTAAGTAAAGTTCTGGTGATTGCCATTCGCCTTGATTATCCGTTGTTACAGTCGCAATGACTTCACCTTTTTTCGCTCGGATAGTGCCATCATTGGTTTTTATATCTTCAACAGCTTCTATGTGGTAGGTAACACCGGCGATAGGTTGGTAATCATAAATGAACTCATGTAACTGTCCATAGTCTGATTCTTTTACCGCAATGCTAATCGGTGTCTGTCCTGTTTTTGTGAAATTGACTACGCCTTTCTGGGAGCTATCCTTGAAGCGAATTTCAATTAAACCATCATCATGTTTGCCATCAACCTTGAATTTAGCTGGTTCTTTGGCTAATACATAACCCTCTGGTGCTTGCACTTCGATTAATTCGTATTCTCCATAAGATAGGGCTTCTGGCAGAATCAAGTACCCCTCACTGTTGGTGAAAAATGTATCGGTTTTGCCATCTTCATTGAATTTTGGCATTAAAACTAATTTGCCAGTTTGCAGGCTTTTAATCTGGAAACCAGCATCCGTTCTTGGAATCACTTTTTCTGTTTCAGCATCTACTTTGACAACTTTTAGTTTTTCTTCAATGACCTTATTCTCAACCGCATAGTGATGCGTTTCGTTTTGCTCACGGATAGTCACCTTGAAATCATCCGCAGGTTTGTAGCCCTCTGGTGTGCTGGTCTCTTTTACTGTATAAATATCGTAGGGCAGATCAGTAAATTTCAAGTATCCTTCTTTGTCAGTCACCCCTTTTTGAACCAACTTACCAGTAGTATCACTGTATACATAGAACTCAACATTTTCTAACGGCTTGATTTCTTTGTTGCCAAATAGGTTTATCAACCAATCGTAATTCCCGAATTTGACCATATCAAATCCACCAGTAATGACCGTTTCTTTGACCGTGGTTGTCTGAACCGCCGTTTCTACCGTCTGACCGGCGTATTTTAACTGGAATGGGTGTTTTTCACTATCTATCAAGTAACCCTCTGGTGCTTTTGTTTCAATCCAATAGTAATCATCCAGATTAATGCCGGTAACAATCGCTTTACCGTCTTTGATAGTAACTTCTTTTATCAGCTTATTATCAACAGTACGGCGTAGTTCGTAGACCGCACCGTCAAGTTTGGCACCGCCTTGCGGTTTGGCTCCTGTTTTAGCATCTTCCTTAACCAAAGTAGCATTTCCTTTTTGTTCGTTTTCTATTTGGGTAATAGAAGTAGAAGTGATTTCCACTGTTTGACCAGCGTATGCGAGTTCAAAAGGAATCTTCGCTTTATTTAATTGATAACCGGCAGGTGCCTTTGATTCTAAGGCATAATATGTTCCTAGTTTTAATGGTACAGATATGGCTTTGCCATAATCATCAGTTGTCATAGACGATACCTTTGTGCCATCGGTTTTATAGATGTCATAGACGGCACCACCTAAAGAATAGTAGGCGTTTGGCATGGTTGTACCGAAATCCTTGCCGGACTTTTCAAGGTAGACTTGTCCTAACTGCTCTTTATTTCCTAATGTTACGGAAATTGTGCCATTGGGCTTGATAGTTGCTTTCTTGATTTCACCTTTATTGACGTATCCGTTAGGTGCGGTCACTTCTGTAACTGTCACGACTGTTCCTTCTGGAATATCTTTTATCATAGCCAAGCCGTTTGAATCGGTAACAACTTCTTTAGAAGTACCATTATACT
>JAQSXG010000694.1 GCA_029256785.1 Neobacillus sp. | reverse complement strand
GTTATCCAGACTATTCACTGCAATATGTTAATAACTATTTTGCTGTTTGTATTCGTAAAGGGAGGGGATAGGGCTGCATGAATTACATTAAGCTGATTAACGCATTCTATGATCGGCTCGAAACGAATCCACTTAGCACATCAGCAATTGCTTTATGGCACGCATTGGTGCACATAAACAATAAGGCTGGATGGCAGAGAGAGTTCACTGTAGCTGTATCGGTGTTATGTGTTAAAACAGGCCTTTCCGAAAGAACAATCACTAATGCAAGAAATGATTTAAAGGTAAAAGGATATTTAGATTTTAGGTCAAGAAAAGGAAGTAAATCGGCCATATATAGTTTAAATGATTTGTCGGTAATAAATGATGACAAATTTACAAATGTAATACCTTTGTCAGTAATAAATGCCGACAATGTTTCCTGCAATGTTTCCGAGAATACTTCCGACAATGTTTCCTGCAATGTTTCCGCATTATATAAACAAAACGAAACTAAACAAAACGAAACAAATACAGCTGCTGTTAGCTTGAATTTTTATGATACGTACCATATTTGTTTCAATCGGCCACCATCTCCACTTCAAGTTGAGGAGATTAAGAGTTTTATAGACCAAGATGGTTTAAATGACGAAGTGGTTTGTGCTGCTTTTAAAAAAGCTTCTGAAAACGGAGCTGGGTATCCTTATGCACGGACAATTATTAACTCGTGGATTAAAAAAGGGATTAAGACCATCACCGATGTTGAAAGCGAGCAAAAGAAGTTTGAACAACAGAAGCAGCAAAGGAGAAACAATAACTCTGGTAGCAAACCAATTCGCACTGAAATTTTACCAGCTTGGTTTGATAATCCGCAACAATCAGAAATAAAAGAAGGTCAAAGCGTTATAAAAAATTCACAAGAGAAACCAGACTTTGGAACAAGGATGGGAAAAATTAATGCTAAGATAGCAGCTTTACGGGATGATCCTAATCCTGAATTTGAAAAAGAAAAACAAGAGATTGAGGAAAGGATCGCTAGATTGCGAAGAGGATGACGTCATGACAATTCTTAGAAATGCTGTTGAAAAGCGTAAGACTTTTATTATAAACCGTTTGATCAAATTCGGATTCACAAAAATGAATGATGGCCGGCAATTATACGAGCTTCCACTTACGGAGCTTGAACGAATCCATATCGAAATGATGTGTGATCGTGGGAAAAAGGAGGAAGTAATTAGTGATTAAGCAGACATTAGTTCACATTTATGAATGCCAACAATGTGTAATTACCTTTGCTGTTGAACAAGCATTCGAAGACCAGTCAGTAATTTCATGTCCTTCATGCTGTGAGGAAGAGTGGTTGGAAGATGTAGGTGAAGGGGTCCTGACGATTGGTTAACAAACAGGTAAGCCAGTGTTCAAATTGTGGCAAAACGTTCGATATACAGTCAGATGAGGTCCTTTATTGTTCACCAATTTGCAAAACTGAACATGATTTATTTTCACATAAAGGTGAATGTATCAATATTTCAAGCGTTAAAGTCTCTTTCTTATCTGAAGAGGAATTAGAGCAATATCGTAATCGTGGTAAGAAAAATCCGGTAAAACAAAAAACAAAAAGGGTAGCCGATTGGAGATGGCCCCAGAATAGGAGGAAGAATGTCTAAAGAGCAAATAGACTGGCAGCGTAAAGTCATTCGTGAGGAATACTTAGAAAACAGGGATGATGATTATTTTAAAGATATATCTGAAAATCAAAAATTTCGCAAAAAAAAATTGCTTAGCGCAGCAACGCCAAGCAACAAACACTAAACACTTCTTAAATAAACATTATATCAAAAAAGAGGTGTTCGGTGTGAAAAGGTCACAAGAAATAGAAATTGATATTGAAGATATGTCAATAAATCAAAAAATAGAACCTGGTAAGGTACTTATTATCGTTTTGGACGGACATCAAGGTAAAGCGAAGATGTGCCAGGCAGTTGAGCATGGACAAACCATCATTGAAACCGCAAAAGGTAAGACAGCACGTATATGCTTTGAAGAATTCGAATTATTTTAACTAACTTTATTATGACAGATAAACAGTACCTTTAGTATCAGCCACTTGGTACAAAACCAACAGGAGAAACCAGGCGTTTTGGTCTGGATCTCCAAAGTTGGTACTCATAAGGAGTGAGGGGAATGGAAAAAGATTATTTATTCTTTTGCAACCATTGTGGACTACCTCAAGTAATTCCAAATTTTATTGTTAAAACGTATTTTTTAAATAGATTTGTAAAAGGTTTTTATTGCAAAAACTGCAATGATTTCAATGCTATCGGTAATTTGACAAGGGAAATGATAGCAAGAAATCTATAAAACAAAATTTGTATTATGTTTCCTAAAAATGAGTGGAGGAATTAAAAATGACAGGCAATATTGGAGAGATTGAATTTATTCATAAAGACCAATATGGGATTGCGCTTGAGGTTGCAAAGAAGTTCGCTAACAAAAACGATAACCGTCCAATAATAAATTATGTATTTCATGCAGCTAATGGAGATATGATCGCAACTGATTCTCATAGAATGATATGCATAAAAGAAATGCATGGATTTGAAAAAGATTATTTGATTCACCCTTCAACATTTATGGTGGCAAAAGGGAAATACCCAGAAACTAAAAAATTAATTGAAAAA
>JAQSXG010000077.1 GCA_029256785.1 Neobacillus sp. | reverse complement strand
TCTTTTTAACAGCTCAAGAAGAAGGGGCCAAAGTTGTAAAGGATTTACATGTTAAAAATTCTCTATATTCTCATGGTTCAGGTGAACTAGTCGGCTAAATTGATCCACACTCGATTGAGTTAATATATGAGGGTAAAGAAGAAGCTTTCCAGTAATCGGAAGAAGCGATGCAACAATATTCTTCCCTTATTGAGGGGACCAGTGTTTCTTTATTTTTACAGATAGTGAAATTGATCAAAAAACGATAGTGAAGTTTTTTATCGAATAAGGTTTGTTAAATTCAATCGATTCAGGTGTAAACTCTAGATTCCATTTCTAGAGTTTTTACTTATTATATTCCATTTTAGAGTCGAAAAAAATAAATTTAAAATGTTCATAGTCCTGTAACAAGTTAAACGAAAATTGGACTATTATTGGAAATAATAAAAGTATAAACGGAAGAGCAAACAACCAGTTATGCATTGTGAAATATTTAACAAGGAGGTGAGAAAAATGAGAAAACAAAAATGGATCGCTATGCTTTTGGCTGGTGGAAAGGGGACGAGATTAAAGCCACTGACAAATAATAGTGTTAAGCCCACAGTTCCGTTTGGAGGGAAATATCGAATTATCGATTTTGCCCTGGGTAAATGTAGAAATTCAGGGATTATGGAGAAGATGATCAAAATAATAAGAATGGAGGGTAATTTACGCTATGATGACAAAGAAGGCAAGCCAAGAGGCTTGCCTTTATTTATTATGAAGATGGTGTGGTAGTTTATCCGCGTCTTCCGCCTCTGCCGCCACGTTTTGTTTCAGTGCTACGTTTAATACTAGTCAAATTTTCTTCGCTAGTCTTTAAAAAACGTGCCATTTTATCTTCAAAATTTTCCTTTGGTTTGAAGTTACTTTTTGAACGGAAGTCCTTGGAATTCCTATCATCTCTACCTTGGCGCGGAGGGCGCTTAGTGTAAGACGAAGTTGTTCCTTCAGGTCTGTCTATAGCTTGTTTAATGGACAAGGCAGTTTTACCGTCTTTTTCACTAATTACTTTTACCTCAATTTGATCGCCTACTTTAAGGTGATCATTTACGTCTTTAACATAGCTATCAGCAACTTCACTGATATGCACAAGACCTGTTGATCCTCCTGGCAATTCTACAAAAGCTCCAAAATTAGTGATACCTGTTACTTTACCTTGTACCTTGCTGCCTACTTCAATCGACAAAAATAGTTCCCCCTTAATAATGTTACACCCTTATATTATAACAAATAATAAAAACAATATCAATCTGAGTTTCCATTCCTTTTTTTGATGTGTTAAACAAATCGTCTTCTATGATAATATCTCTATTCATTTTATGTGAAAGGATATTTCTTTAATTAAATCTGGGAAATCTATAAACGGGTTTCGGTTCCCCTGGATACGGTAAATCGCTTGATTGCGGTGTTTTTCATAAAGTGAAACTGGAAAGTCTAGATGCCATTTAGCAAGCAAGGAAATATCAATTTTTCTTCTAAATTCTCTTTTAATTCCCCTTGGATAACGAACGAGAAAATATAGCATGGCACGTGCAACAGCCCCTTTGCCATACTCTGGTTCAAACCGTTCTCCACTTGATACACCGCACTGATTTTTAATTGGCTCATTGGGAGATTCAGGCTGATAAAAACTAAAATCCTCATAAATGAAATTTGAACGCGCTATATTACATTCTGGTTCACATATGAACAGGTGATGTAAATCTCCTTTCATGGGTTCGATAGCGCCAAACCAAGATTGTGGCACAACATGTTCTGTATTTAACCGATATTTCCATTCAATTTCTTTTAACTCTTTCAAAGACCCAAAGTCATCCTGCTTTACTTTATCAAGGTAATGCTGGAATTCTTCATATCTACTCCGAATGATTTCATAATCCTCTATAATCAATGTCTCAGGATTCTTTTCTGCACCAGAATAAATACTTTTAACTGTACCATCAGGATATAAGTCCACCCAGGTATATAAATATAAATCCTTGCTTATAAAATAGGGAACACAATTTTTATGGGTATTCGTTAATAATCTATTATATTGGTAAAATAGCTCCATTCCACCTGTGTGATGTGTGAGGATTGTTTGGTAATATTTATCTATATCTATTTGATTTTGCCAATCATCGTAATAGAGTTCATGGTCATTCCGGATTTTCCTCGTATTTTCTCTTAAAAAGGTCAACTGTCGCTTCAGGTTAATCCTATTAATAGGCTTTTCCCAACTAATTTTTCGGGATTTTTTCTTTCCCATCTTCTTTTTCATGTTAGTCCACCTCATTCGCTAACCCAAGTAAATTCATACTTTTATTTTAACAATATTTCACTCGAAAGGATTAGGGTTATTAAGACTTCTATATATTCAAAAATTTCTAAAAATGGTAAACTAATTACCAACCTATCCAATAAAGTGAGGACTTACTATGATAAAAGCGATATTTTTTGATTTAGATGATACATTGCTATGGGATCAAAAGAGTATTAAGGAAGCATTTGTTGCAACGTGCAAGGTTGCTGAAAAACGTTACGGGCTAGATCCTGATCAATTAGAGGAAGCTGTACGCGAGGCTGCAAGGGAGATATACTCCTCCTATGAATTTTACCCGTTTACGCAAATGATTGGCATCAACCCGTTTGAAGGCCTTTGGGGGGATTTTTTAGATGATCAAGAAGATTTTATTAAAATGAAGGAAATCATCCCAAGTTATCGGAAAGAGGCTTGGACAACAGGTCTTAAGAGAATGGGAATCGATGACCCTGATCTTGGATATGAATTAGCAGAGTGTTTCCCGAAAGAGCGAAGAAACCTACCGTTTGTATACGATGAAACGTTCAAATTATTAGATAGGTTACATGGGGAATATCGGCTTCTTTTATTAACAAACGGTTCTCCCGACCTGCAAAAAACAAAATTAGCCATTACACCAGAACTTGTCCCGTATTTTGACGATATTATTATTTCTGGTAATTTTGGAAAAGGCAAACCCGATCCTTCCATATTTGAACATGCATTGTCAAGGATGTCCCTTAGTAAAGAGGAAGTTATCATGGTTGGAGATAACCTGATGACAGATATCCTTGGTGCGAATCGAACAGGAATCAAAACCGTTTGGATCAACCGTCACAACAAAGAAAGAAACGAAATCATTCCCACCTACGAAATTCAACATTTAGAAGAGCTTATTCCAATACTAGGGAAATTGTAAAAAATGAATAAACCCCAAGATAATGCTAAGGCTAGAGATAAGACTGTAAAAAGGGGAAACTGCCGTGAATCCATACAAAATAAATAACATGATAATCGACGATGACTTTGCTGTTGAAGAATATGTAACAACCGAATTTACCTATCAAAATAAAAATTATAGCATCACATTCAAAAAAGCTGATCTAGAAATTATGAATATCTGGGTGTTCGAAAACGGCACTTCACTTCCGGCAGATTTACCGGAAAATTTACTTGAAACATTACGAGAAGATGTAAAACAGAGAATATAGTGGAATGTGTGTAGTTTACAACTTTCTGTTGTCGAAGGGCATGGATTTTCTCATCCAGCCCTTTTTGACATGTACGAAAATGCTTGTAAATATCTTTCGAAATTTGATTGAAATCAATGTTAGAGTGTAAAAAACGCTTTATCATGAATGTAGTAAGGTGGTACAAGAAATCGCTTAGATTTTATTCATATAACGTCAATAAAAATGAAGATGACTCATATGATATAGCACATTCAATAACAATTTGATAGTAAAAGGATGGGGACCATGGGCTTTGGACAACAGGAAATCAATCAACAGATTCAAAAATATCCTTTATTAAAAAATATCACCGAGTTAGAACCGGTTGTTTGGTTAAATCCAAATCAAAAGAAAATGGATCAACTTTCTAAAATGGCTGTTACGAAACAGGACATGGAGGATGCAGCAAAACTATGGGAGCGATTTGCGCCATTTTTAGCTAATGTTTTCCCAGAAACAAGCTCGTCTGGTGGGATAATTGAATCTCCATTAAGACAAATAGCAAATATGAAAAAGGTACTGAACGATAAATATGATGCCAATATACAGGGTAATCTTTTTTTGAAATGTGACAATGAACTACCAATCGCTGGCTCAATAAAAGCCCGTGGCGGTGTGTATGAGGTTCTTTATTTTGCTGAAGGATTAGCAATCAACGCAGGATTAATACAAAAAGGTGATGACTATACTAACTTTGCAAGTGAAAAAATGAAAAAGTTTTTTAGCCAGTACTGTATTGGTGTTGGCTCAACGGGGAATCTTGGATTAAGTATCGGAATTATTAGCGCAAAGCTAGGGTTTGATGTCTCCGTATATATGTCTGCAGATGCTAAGCAGTGGAAGAAGGATTTGCTCAGGAAAGTAGGGGCAACCGTTGTTGAATTTGAAGGAGACTTTGGTGAAGCTATTTCTGCTGGTCGGCAGCAAACACTTCTGAATCCAATGGGGTACTTCGTGGATGACGAAGACTCAAAGCATCTATTCTTAGGGTACAGTGTGGCTGCACTCAGGCTGAAAAAACAGCTTGAATCACAAAAGATTGAAGTCAACGAGGAGCATCCATTGGTTGTCTATTTACCTTGTGGTGTTGGAGGTTCTCCTGGCGGGATTACCTTTGGGTTAAAGCAAATGTTTGGGGATGATGTTCATTGTTTCTTTGTGGAACCAACCCATTCACCTGCTATGTTAATAGGGCTTTTAACAGGAGAAAAGGAAAACGTTTGTGTGCAAGATTTTAGAATAGACAATTTAACCGAAGGGGATGGATTAGCTGTAGGGCGGCCATCCAAATTTGCATCGTCTGTTTGTGATCAGATGATAAGCGGTATTTACACCATTGAAGATAATGATTTATTTAAACTGTTAGCGCAACTTGCGGACAGTGAAGGGATCTTCGTTGAGCCTTCAGCAGCATCTGGACTGCTTGGACCTAGTAAAATGGCAGCCTCTAATTATACAAATCTAAAAAATGCCACACATATTGTCTGGGCAACAGGCGGTTCACTAGTACCGAAAGAAGATATGAACAGCTTTTACGAAAAGGGTAAAAGCTTATAAAGAAAATCCAGACTCCTCCGAAAAAAAAGGTGGGAGTCTGGATTTTTTTATTGTTCCATTTCGTAGTCAAAAAAGAGTTGCTCCGATAGATGTGGATTTTGCCCTTGGATGTAGGGTCTAACAAATAAAATGAAAGGAAAATATTTTCGAATTCCTCCCACCTTTCATGGTTGGATAGTATAATGATACATAATATTCAAATAACATATGATCATTCAATAGAGGTGGAAAAATGGAAGTAAAGAATATTCTAGTGGTGAGCCCGATGTACAAAGAAATCAAATCTTTAGTTGAAAAGGAAAAAATAAATAAGGAGTTCCGTTATCTAGTAGAAGCTGAGATGGTGCAGGATGATTTATTATGGGCAGATGCATTTGTTTCTTTTAATGTAAACTCCTCCTATGATTACAGTCACATCAAATGGGTACACTCACTTGGAGCAGGTGTTGATAAATTTTTACATAACAGGGATTGGCCGGACGGTGTTTTATTAACAAGGACGATTTGTTCTTTTGGTCAAAGAATTGCTGAATATTGTTTAGGTTATATTTTAAAAGATGTTCAGTTTCATGACGAATTTCATGAATTACAAAAGCAAAGAAATTGGAGTCCTATTACCCCGAAATTAATTAGTGACCAGAAAGTAATGATTTATGGAACCGGTGAAATTGGTCAGAACACTGCTAAAATACTTAGTGGATTCGGTGCAGAGGTTTATGGTGTTTCCTTGAGCGGAATAGAAAAAGAATATTTTAATGAAGTGATGACTGTAGATTCTCACTTTTCACAGTTAAATGAAATGAATTATCTGATCAATACGCTTCCCTTAACGGAGCAAACGGTAAAGTTATTTGATGGAGAGCTCTTTAATAAACTATCAAATGTAGGCTTCATCAATGTGGGGAGAGGGGCCACTGTTGATGAGGAAGCCCTGATACAAGCATTAAGCAACCAACAACTTAAATTTGCAGTACTTGATGTTTTTACACAGGAACCGCTGCCTGAGGACCATCGATTCTGGAGTCATCCAAATATACATATCACCCCCCATATATCAGCTGTAACTACACCGGAAGAAGGGGTAGCCTGTTTTCTTGAAACGCTTAAAAATATTGATGAAAATAAACCATTGAAAAACATAGTAGATGTAAAGAAAGGTTATTAACGAGAAATGAGGAGAAAGAACAAATGAGCAAATTTATTGAGGCATATAAGCAAACAGAATATAAATTAGCCGGGAATGGCACTAGGAATATTCAGGTGTTAAAAGAGACATTGGAAAATTGGGATGGAGAGCAAGAAAGTGACCTTTATGGAAAGGGGAAAATAATCGAAGAGTTCCAAATTAAGTTGGCTAACTATTTAGGGAAAGAATCTGCAGTGTTTTTTCCAAGCGGTACGATGGCCCAGCAAATTGCGCTTCGGATTTGGTGTGATGAGAAGGGAATTAAAAAAGTGGCTTATCATCCATTAAGTCATTTGGAAATTCATGAAGAAGACGGATTAAAAGAATTGCACCATATTGAGCCCATTTTGTTAGCAGATAAGGATCGAGTCATTGATCTGGAAGATGTAATGGGATTAAAAGAAGATATTGCTTGTTTGCTGTTAGAACTGCCTCAACGGGAGATTGGCGGACAACTGCCAGATTATCAAACACTTGAAGCCATTTCCGCTCATTGTAAGGAGAAAGGCATTCAATTACACTTAGATGGGGCACGATTATTTGAGATTCTTCCCTATTATGAAAAATCAGCTGCAGAAATCTGTGAACTCTTCGATAGTGTGTATGTCTCTTTTTACAAGGGAATCGGTGGAATTGCGGGGGCAATACTTGTAGGAAACATATCGTTTACGGAAAAATCCAAGGTGTGGAAGCGACGTCACGGCGGGGATTTAATTAGCTTATATCCTTATATCCTTAGTTCGGATTATTATTTTGATCAACGCGTAGATAAAATGAATCAATATTATATCGAAGCAAAGGAACTTGCTGGGTATTATAATCAATGTCATGGCATTTCTACATTGCCATCGGTGCCTGTGTCAAACATGTTTCATGTTCATATTCATGCACCAAAGGAAGAAGTGGAAACTGTATTAACTGAAATTTATCTTCAAACAGGAATCGGATTCACTAGTTACCTTCGTGAAGGGACAAATGGCACAACCAATTACGAAGTAAGCATTGGAGATATGTACGGACAAATACCAACAGAACAACTAAGAAAAGCCTTTCATCTCCTTGATGAAAAGTTGAAAGAAAATGTAAAATAATCTAAATGAAAAAATGCCATAAATATAGTTCGTCTATATTCATGGCATTTTTTATTAAGAATATACTGTATTCTACACCTTTTTTAAACGTTGTTTGTCCTGTTGCCAAAGGAATTGATTAGTGGTCTTCATCCCTCTATAATCAAAAGCAGATAAATCATTACAAAAGAGGAATGACCTTTCCACAGGCCACTCATAAAAAAAGGGAGTGAGTACTTTGATAAGTAGTAAATGTGAGGTTCATGAATTTCTCGAAAACTTCGAATCATTTGCCCGTTGTAATGGAGAAAAGTATTATCTTTTGATTGAAACGATAAACCCTAAAGGAACACTTAGAATTCTAAAGTCGCAAGATGGAAGTTTTTTTTATCACCGAAAAAATGAACTTTATTGGGATCTTAAGGAAATCAGCGTGGAAAGTGATATGTTAACTGATATCGTCTGGACATTTAGACAGGCAATAAATAAATCCCTCAAAGAGGAAGTTTTGTAATTTGAATTAGAAACCCCTGTCTTCAACTTCAAATCGTCTGGTAACTTGCCCCTTAATGAAATTCCTTACTCGAAAAGTCCACTGTTGTAAATGCCTTTATCGTACAAACCACTTATTCCATTCAATATGCTCTGGACGAAGATGCCCTCCAGCAGTTCTGGTGGGTTTCTTCATGCTGTGTAATGTATGGTTGTCACTAATACTATTGTTGCGAATTTTAAAGTTTTCCAGAAGGCGCATATATTTGTAATCATACCTATGTGATTGACCAGTACCATCCTTTTTGTTACTCTATACTTAACTTATTTTCTTATTACAAAACTTTTATTGTTACAACAAGCATTTGTTTGAACTTAAAAATAGAGCAGAAGGTGAGTAACTTGAATCTACATGCAGATGTTTGTGTTGTTGGCGGGGGACCAGCAGGTACTTTACTTGGTTACTTATTAGCTCAGAATGGTGTGTCTACCATCATCTTAGAACGTACTTCTGGCGTAAGCAGGGAGTTTAGAGGCGAGCATATAAACGCTGATACAGAGGCAATCTTAAGAGAACACGACTTGTTTAATAAAATAGAGGAATTAGGTCTTCTAAGGATGAGTAAGGTGGAATACTTTGCTGGGAGACATATTGTTAAAACGATTTTACCTGGTAAAAATGAAGAACATGTGGGTATTCATGTCCCGCAGTCCCATTTACTAAGTGCAATTATTAACGAGTCACAGCAATATAATCATTTCCAAATCCTATACAATTCAACTGTAACAGGATTAATCGAGGACGATAATGGGTTTTATACAGGTGTCAAGGTGATAAAGGATGGCCAAGAACTCGTAATCAGCAGCAAGATTATCGTTGGAGCGGATGGACGGTACTCAACCGTAAGAAAGCAGGCAAATATCCCAACGGAACAAAGAAAGCACGGTTATGATGTACTATGGGCCAAAATCCCTGCTCCACAAGGATGGGAGCCAACAACCAGAATGGTTTTTGTTGATGGCCATCAACTTGCATTGTTCACACAGACGGGCAGTCGTATCCAAATTGGCTGGAATATCGAGGAAGGAACATTTCCTTTATTGAAAAAAGGAGATATCCGTTCTTTTCTCGAACCATTGGTAAGCAGTTTCCCAGAATTGAAACATATTGTCCTGGAAAACCTTCAAACGTGGAAGGATTTTGTTTGCTTAAAGGTAGTTAGTTCTTGTAGTGAAACATGGGTGAAGGATGGGTTAGTCATTATAGGGGACGCTGCACATACAATGACTCCTACTGGGGCAATTGGAATTAATTGCGGCTTAATTGACGCACATGTGTTAGCACCAATCTTAACCAAAGCATTCTTAGAAAATAATACTAGTGCTCAATTTTTGAAACAATTTGAAGTAAGTAGAAGAGAGACAATAAAAAATCAGCAAGAAATGCAAATTAAAAAAGAAGTCTCCTTTTCAGAGATATTTACCCAACTAGAGCTAGTTTAAGAACCATTTAAAAAGGTGACAGGCACGGTGCCTGTCACCTCATTTATGTGAAATCCGATTTTGCTTTACATAACTGGTTTTTAGTATTCCTTTTGGTTTTTCCCAATAGTAAGGAAGATGACTTGCTCTGTTATTGAAAATCTGTATCAATTCATCAAAATTCTTCATTTCAGCGAGAGTAAATGCAACACCCTCTTCGGTGTTCGCTTGGAAATAACAAGTGGTGGTGTTATTCTCCCCACTAGACTCCTTTTCATAATATAGTGTTTCCGTGACATCCTGCCAGGTGTATTCATGAACAGAGGTTCCTTTTCTTTTGCTGATAATCGTTACAGAAAAACCATCATCATGACACAATACGGATGTATCGTTGGCAAAGTAACGAATGACAAAGAATAATATCACGCCGATAATAACGAAGAAAAATCCAATTAAGATATTAATAATCATGAGTCCAAGTCCGATTACTCCTAAAACGAATCCAATTACTACCGAGGTTCTCGATGAGGTGTTATTTGCAAATGACTGGCTAATATAAATCCCCCCTTTAGTAAAAAGATTATGCTTTTCAATATTCAAAATGACATCAAGCCTTTTGAACTATAAGAATATTTATCGACAAAAAGAGATTCAAAATAAATAAACGAGATGCACCAGTTTCTGGCATCTCGTTTTTTATTTACTAGGATATTGAGCTTATTTCATCAGTTTTGAGTAAATCTAACAGATGACAAACCGCGTAGGCGAACCCATCTTCATCGTTTGTCTTTGTGATGATGTCAGCCTTCTGTTGAATGTCGAGTGGGGCATTTCCCATTGCAACAGATGTCGTGGCCACTTCAAATTGCGCAAGATCGTTACCGCCATCGCCAAAGGCAATAATCTCATCAAAAGGTAAATTCATTATCTGTTGATAACGTAATAAAGCTTTTCCTTTATGTGCTTCGATTGAAGTAATCTCCACATTGTTTGGAAAAGAGGAGGCGGTTGAAATATCCGTTCGACCTGATAAAGCAGTTTTGACCACTTCTATTTTGTCAAATTGGTCTTTATGAACCAAAGCGATTAGTTTATAAATTTTCAGATTGTCTTCATCAAGAACTTCGTCGTAATTGAATTCTGTAAAAATTGAATTTAATTCTTCTATTGATTTACCATGTAATGGAGGCAAGGTGGAAGGGAAACCACCATAATTGGTATAGACGAGTATTCCTACACCTAATCCTTGTAAAAGCGCAAATATTTCTCTATAGGCAGAGATTGTTAACGTTGCCTCAAATAACCGTTCTCTTGTCTCTGAATATAGGACTGAACCATTAATGCAAAATATCGGAACCTCCATATTCTGGAGAGCCTTTAATTTGATAACATCTGCATAGGCACGGCCGGTATTTAAAATAACGCAATGGCCAGATTCTTGTAGTTTGTTCAGTACTTTAAGATTTTCCGTAGATATTTGATGCTGAGAGTTTAATAAAGTGCCATCTAAATCAATTGAAATACATTTCATTTTTTAATAAATTCCTTTCGAAAAACATCTTATTAGACTACTATAGCAGAGATCTATTGTTTAGGGGCTACCAAATTCAGGCGAACGTCTTTTACCAAGGGAAAAATAAATTTTGAATATCGATTTGCATTAATGGCCAGTCTCTGTTATAGTAAGGAAGAATTATTTTTGTTTTTCGGTAGGTATTAAGTTTTAAAACTTTCTGTCTTAAAGATGCAAGGATAGTAACACAATGTGTGCTCAGCACACGAGGAGGAAACAACAATGGAACAAGGTAAAGTGAAATGGTTTAACGCAGAAAAAGGATTCGGATTTATCGAGCGCGAAGCAGGAGACGACGTATTCGTACACTTCTCAGCTATCCAAAGCGAAGGTTTCAAATCTTTAGACGAAGGTCAAGCAGTAACATTTGAAGTAGAACAAGGTCAACGTGGACCCCAAGCTACTAACGTTCGCAAAGCATAATAATAACTAAAATATAGAAAGACTCTCTTGTAGAGTCTTTTTTTGTTGCCTAGTTAAAAACTACATAAAAAAACCCTACTCTGCAGTTGAGTAGGGCGGGCACACAAACACATAAAGAAAATGGTAGACAAAGTATACCATACTAATCGGTCAATCCCTAATCTTTTTTTAAAATAGTTGAAAATCTAAAAAAACTGCAGATTACTTGATGCGAATAGGGGTATTACATTAGAAATTTTTGGACATTATAATGGCGAGGTGATGGGAATGGCCACTGTGAAAATTGGCGATGTTATTTCCTTTAAACGTGATGGAGAAGAACACGAAGGAACAGTAACTGGCATTAGGGAAAACTCTGTAATGGTTCAATACGGTTATTCAAAAACGAAAGAGGAACCACTTACAACCATAGTTAATCATAAAAACTACAAAATAAAAAAAACAGAATAAATCTATAGTACGTCTAATTCATTTTCAGAAAAAAATCTCTTCTCGTTGAAGGGATTTTTTTTATTGAATTCTTTAGTTAAAAGGTAATGATAACGACAGGTTTAATCGTCTTTCAATACATAATGACCCCTTAAATTGGCAAACTATATAAAAACTGGGGGTGATTCATTTTGAAGAAAAGACTTATAAAGCCGCTTTTAGAGAAACTTAATACAGAACCTCAGTTTAACGAACAGTCCAATGCAAAGGATATAGAACGTAAGAAACAGGATATTAGCAGTGATTTAGAACATAATTTAGCGACATTTAAATCAATCTTTAGTATTCCTGAAAATATGGATGTGAAGTTACGAGAAATTACCATCCGAGCCAGAAATCGCAGGGCCTTCATTCTTTTTATTAGTACAATGACTGATGTTGCAAATGTACAAGAAAGTATCGTCGAACCTTTGCTAGAGGATGAGCAGCCAACTGGGAAAATTCAAGATATTGTTTCCTATCCAATTGAGAAGACTACTTCTAATATTGGGGGAATTATTGACTTTATAACAAGTGGTATGACTGCAGTCTTTGTTGATGGCGATGCAGAATGTTATTTATTCGAAACGACACAAACGCGAG
>JAQSXG010000693.1 GCA_029256785.1 Neobacillus sp. | reverse complement strand
TTCAGGAGTACCTTGTTCCACAACAACTCCTCCATCCATAAACAATACCTTATCAGCAATATCCCTGGCAAAAGAAATTTCATGAGTTACAACAATCATAGTTAACCCTTCCTTGGCCACTTGTTTCATTACAGCCAGTACTTCCCCAACCAATTCTGGATCTAAAGCAGAGGTCGGCTCATCAAAGAGAATAACTTCCGGATTTAAGGCAAGGGCTCTTGCTATGCCAACCCGCTGTTGCTGCCCTCCTGATAATTCACTGGGATATGCATCATATTTAGCAGCCAATCCTACTTTGTCTAAAATCTTTCGGCTGATTTCTTCTGCTTTTATTTTAGAAATATTTCGAGCAATGACCAGCCCTTCCATTACATTTTCCAGTGCAGTTTTATTTTTGAACAGATTATACAATTGGAAAACCAATGCAGTATTTCTTCTAAGCTGCAATATTTCTTTTTTAGTAACGGTTTTACAATCAACACGAGTCTCTCCAATTGTAATTTCTCCATCATCTGGATGCTCCAAAAAATTTAGGCACCGTAAAAAAGTTGTCTTGCCAGAGCCACTGGGACCTAATAGCACAACTACCTCACCTTTCTCTACGGTAAGGTCAATTCCTTTTAATACTTGCTGCTGTCCAAATGATTTGTATACCCCTTTTACTTGTATCATACTACTCCACCTCAAAAGTCATTCACAATTTCTTGAACATACAAAAGCTGAATTACTCTTTTACTTGCAGTAATCGTTTATAGTACGAGTGAGCCGTATATAAAGCCGCAACTGGGTTATGACCTGTGATCCGATCTTTGGTTACAAGAGTAGTAACCAGTGCATCAGAGTATTTTATAAATAAAGAATCATGTCCCACACACAAACCAACTACAACATTTAAATCCGTCTTATGATAATTTAATATGCGAGCTTGCAAGATAGGATTGCACATTGCTTCATGGCCGCCGGGTCGTATTTTATGCTCTTCTAATATGCCAATTTCTGTTTTGTCGACAGAACCTACCTTGCAAATAGCACTATAGTAGTCAAAGCCTTTGGCTGTAAGAATATTGGTAAAGATTTTTGATTCCTCTATCAAACCAGCACAAGTTGCAATACCAATTTTCTTAGCACCAATGCGGTTAGCAAATTCAATAATTTCCTCTACCCTTGTTAATTTACCATAAAAAAGCCCCTCCACTTGAGCTGATGCTCTAGCAACAACTGCATCCTGTTCATCTCCCTGCAGGTAATTTTTAATTTCTTCAATATCATCTGCAATGGAATGTCCATCATTATCTTTAGTAGTCAAACAGAACCCCGGGAATTTCTTATCCTGGCTTCTACAATTGTAAATACTGCAATCTGTGCAACTTAAATTCTCTATATCTTTTTTTCTACTCATCTTTCTTCCCCCATTTTTACTTTTATCACAATAAAAAAGACTGAAGATGCCTCAAAGAGCCTCTCCAGTCTTCAGTGTGTCTGATCAACTAAGATAATAATCCATCTATAAAATTATCAACAACAATAACTTTCTTATTCTATTATACGCTTATAAATGTTGTTGTCAACCATAGCATTAAAAAAATCATTACAAAAGTACACCTTCATTATTATAGCTACCAACTCTTAAAAAACTTCTCAGATTTCATATGCCATCACCATACAATCCTTCTAGCTCGTCAATACGTCTTTTTTCAGTCTTTTCAATTTGCCCCACTTGCCCATTATTCACATGAATGACCAATTGTCCGTATCGTATGCTTTGTAAATCAGATAAAATTTTCATTTGCATAGGATGTTTTTTCTTTGCCTTTTCCTTTATTGAATAACCGCCCTCTCTACTTTTAGCCGAGATCATAAACTTTTCTATTTTATCTATTTTAACAACAAATCCATCTTGTATCATTAAAATTAAGTGACCATATTGAACGTTTAATAAAAACTGCTCAATAATATCAAACACTTGAGAAGGCAATGGTTTAATCGCCCCTCTTAAATTTGCCACATTATTCTTCGCATCGGAACAGGACTGCACTACAAAGACCTCCTTCTTAATAAAAAACATAGTATAATTATCCTAGTTCTTTTAAATTGAATTCGACTAATTTATCTTGTAATGAACTCCAAGAACGATTTGCGAACACGAGGGGAACCCCTTGAGATTTGGCCAGCTGCTTAATATTTTTCGCTGTAGTATGATTAATATAATCAATAAAAATAACAATCAAAGTTGTAGATAACGGAAACTTAAAGCGTTTTCGATCAGAAACATTTCTACCTGTAACATGATCAATTGCATGAATTCCTAATGTCTGCAATTTTTTTTCGATACTTCCTAAATGATCTGCGCCAACTAGCATAATTGACATTTTCTCACCTCCCTAAAATCAAAAAGACTGGTTCCTTCGCTTTTACGAAAGAAGCCAGCCTCTGGTTATCCAGTCAGCTTAGTATATAAAAAAGGCTAAAAGAATCTCCGTTATAGAGACACCTTTAGCCTTCAGTTATCCTGATCAGCAATTATTATGTTTAAAATATCATAACACAAGAATTAAACTACGTCAATATCTTTTCAACCTATCCAGTATTTATTAAAAAATCATTGTTGCATCTGGTATCTAAACGATGCTCAATATAAGAGAATCTGTCTTATACTCATTATCTTT
>JAQSXG010000692.1 GCA_029256785.1 Neobacillus sp. | reverse complement strand
AAAGCTTTCATTAAGAATCGCTTCGGTTGTTTTCCCATATTTCCCTACAGGCTTACGGTTCTCATCATACGAGTCAATTTCTTCAACAGTTAGCAACGATTCATTTTCCCAGTTTTTCAGAATCCCAACCACATAGCTCAGCCTTCGCTTATTATTGGCACAGGCAATATTCATCGCTTTTAAAATCACCGCTTTCGGCTGTAAAAAATTAGAATCATCCAACCAAGATAACAGCTGCTGCTTTGCATTCACATTCGAAAAACCAAATCCGTTGTGATCCCAAAATGCAATAATTCCTTTCACGTCTTCTGTATTTTGATGCAATGGATTCTTTATATCCGGATTATTATCTATGTATGGGTGAAAAGCTTGTTGTTGTTTTTCTTTTTCTTTTTTATTTTCTTTTTCATTTTCTTTTTGTCCCCGTATCGTATGACGATGCGCCAACGAATCGTCCATCACTTCACACTCTGTTTCTAAATATGTATCCTCTTCATCTTGAGCGCTACCTTCATTGCAGAAAAGCACCTGTTCTTGTCCACAAAAAGATTCAAATAGACTGCGAATTTCCTGTTTAGCAATGGATTCCGAAACATATTGAATTAGCGATGGATCCTCGACATCCTTTAATTCAGAAAAAATACAATCCATCACCGGCTTTCCGCCCTTATGCAGGTTATACTTTCCCCAGCTCTTAATCGCCAGTTCCCGCGTTTCCAAATTGTAACGAATCACTTTATGATGCACAATGAATCGTTCCATTAACGAATGAACACTCTCAATCGAATACCCCAGATCATAAGCCATTTGTTTTTTCGTAATCTTATAGATTCCAATTTGAGTCGTATCAGGATTTGTAAGAAGATATAAAAAGAAAAATTTGTCCTCGGGAGTCATTTCCTCAGAAACAATCGGATTCTTCCAAAAATCAGTTCGCACCATTCGATACTTTGCCATCATTAAACACTTTCCTCTCTTTTTTTAAATTCCTTTCATAGTCTATATACCGTTTGAAAGGGCAAAAGGACAGGCTGTTTTTTTTGGAATGTGAAGGTTTTGTGGCGGAGTGTGTGAGATAACTAGAGTCGCATACCATTACAGATTATAGGAACATTAGAAAAATTTAGGACATATCGTTTTATCTTTATTTAGTAGAATTGTAGAATAGAGGAAGTACCATAAAATACATTCGTGAAGGAAGTGCTCACTTTGGATCAAAATTTCGCAGGTCATACCTTATTTCAATCCGTTCCGTTTGGAAATGAAAGGTTAGCAAGCCGGTTTGTAATGGCCCCTATGACAAGAATGTTTTCAAAGGATGGTATTCCAGGAGAAAATGTTGCCCAGTATTACCGTAAACGTGCAGAGAATGGGATTAGTCTGATCATCACCGAAGGGACCGCGATCAACCATCCTGCTGCCGTCATGAGCAAAGATATTCCCCGTTTTTATGGTGAGGATGCTTTGAATGGCTGGGCTAATGTAGTGAAGGAAGTCCACGATGCAGGTGGTAAAATCATTCCACAATTATGGCATGTTGGAGCTGCACGCAGAGCAGGAAGCGAACCGAATATTGATGCACCTCCTGTTAGTCCGTCTGGCTATACGTTAAGAGGCAAAAAAAATGAGAACATAAAAGCTTTAACAAGAGATGAAGTCGCTGAAATGATTGATACATATGCCGAGGCTGCCGCAAACGCAAAGCGCATCGGCTTCGATGGCATTGAATTACATGGAGCGCATGGATATTTAATTGATCAGTTCTTTTGGGAAGTAACAAACAAGCGGAACGATGAGTACGGTGGGAACCTTGGAGAGAGAACAAAATTTGCGGCCGATATCGTTCGTGCTTGCCGAAAAGAAGTCGGCCCTGATTTTCCAATTGTCTTTCGTTTTTCACAATGGAAAGGAACCGATTATCACGCTAAGTTAGCGAATAACTCTAAGGAGCTTGAAGAATTCCTTACTCCTTTGGTTGAAGCTGGGGTCGATATTTTCCATTGTTCTACAAGACGAATTTGGGAACCGGAATTTAGAGAGGAAGATCCATCATTAAACTTAGCGGGTTGGACGAAACGAATTACGAAAAAGCCAACGATTGCAGTTGGTTCTGTGGGAATTAACCGTGCCTATTTGAGTAATCAGGATAATGCTGATGTGTCTATTGTAGACAATCTCAAAATTATAGATGAAAAAATCAAAAAAGCCGAATTTGATTACGTAGCAATCGGGCGTGCAGCGCTGGCGGATCCAGAATGGGCAGTAAAACTCAAAAACGGTAAACTTGATCAAGTAACGCATTATACAAAAGAATCCGAGAATCAGCTGATTTAAACCCTGCCTTATTTAAAGACTCGCCAAACAAAAACCTAGCATTGCGCTTGCAGGTATTCCCATATATATTAAAAAATCTTCCACTTGGAAGATTTTTTTTGCGCAATGGGTTATTGCTACTGAACTGCTCTATTCTTATATCGTTTCTCTTCGATAATATCTTTAATTCGCTGTACAGCCTCCACAAAACTAAAGGGTTTGGCAATAAAATCTGTTGCTCCAAGGCCATCCCTCTTCTTTTGGTCAAATATTTCATTCTGAGCAGACAGCATGAGAACCGGTGTATCTTTCACCGCTCGGATTTCCTCGAGAATGATGTACCCATTTTTATTAGG
>JAQSXG010000691.1 GCA_029256785.1 Neobacillus sp. | reverse complement strand
TCCTTAATATATCACGACAAAAATCTTTACATATCATTCAACAGGGACTTGTAAAGGTAAATTGGACTGTAATTGAAAATCCTTCATTTGATTGTGACATAGGTGATCTTTTGTCTGTTCGAGGATATGGCAGGGTAAAAATTTTGTCAATTGAAGGAAAGACAAAAAAGGAAAAATGGCGTATTATAGTTGGTAAGCAAAAATAATTTTTGATAAAGTAAAGGATTCTAGAAAACTTTGTCGAATATTAGTTTTATACATACGAAGAGATAGTTGGAGGTGGCATCATGCCGTTAACGCCGTTAGATATTCACAATAAAGAATTTAATAAAGGTTTTAGAGGTTACGATGAAGACGAAGTGAATGAATTTCTAGATCAAGTAATCAAAGATTACGAATTAGTGCTTCGTGAGAAAAAAGAAGTAGAAGAGCGCCTTAATGATATGAAGGAACGTCTTGGACATTTTGTAAATATTGAAGAAACCCTAAATAAATCAATTGTGATTGCTCAAGAAGCTGGTGAAGAGGTAAAGCGAAACGCTCAGAGAGAAGCCAAACTAATTGTTAAAGAAGCAGAAAAAAATGCTGATCGGATTATTAATGAATCTTTATCTAAAGCTAGAAAGATTGCTATGGAAATTGAAGACTTAAAGAAGCAGTCTAAAGTTTTCAGAACACGATTCAAAATGTTGATTGAAGCTCAACTGGATATGATTAAAACAGATGATTGGGATCAATTATTAGAATATGAAATTGATGCAGCTGAACTAAAAATTCATCAAGAAGAAGATTCATTAACTTGACGAAATAGTATTATTTCGCATATAATTTTTAAAATGAATAAATAGAATGTTTTTTGACAATGAAAGGGACAGTACAATTTTCATATGCTTTTTCTAAGCGAATCGGGGATGGTGGAAGCCTGATAAAAGTAGAAAATTGGAAAATCACCCTTGAGTCCCAAGCTGAATCTCTTTTATAGAGTCTAGGTTATGGCGTGTTATTCACGTTACGAATCTTTTAAGAGGATTGTACGTTTGTGCAATAATCAGGGTGGTACCGCGGGAATAAACCTTCTCGTCCCTATTTATAGGGATGAGAAGGTTTTTTTTATTTGTCAATTGGCTATTCTGTATAAGAAGAGTGATCAGGAGGAAAAAAGATGGAATACAAAGATACGTTATTAATGCCGAAAACGGAATTTCCAATGCGCGGTAATCTTCCACAAAGAGAGCCTGAGATTCAGGCTAGCTGGAAAGAGTTGAATATTTACGAAAAAGTACAGGAGCGGACAAAGGGACGTCCAATGTTTGTCCTACATGATGGTCCTCCATATGCAAATGGTGATATTCACATTGGACACGCGCTTAATAAAGTTTTAAAAGATTTTATTGTCCGTTATAAATCAATGAGCGGCTATCATGCTCCCTATGTTCCTGGGTGGGATACACATGGTCTGCCGATTGAGCAAGCTTTAACGAATAAGGGTGTAAAAAGAAAAGAGATGACGGTTGCAGAATTCCGTCAACTATGTACCAAGTATGCATTAGAGCAAATTGATAATCAGCGTGAGCAATTTAAACGGATTGGGGTCCGCGGCGATTGGGAAAATCCATATATCACACTTAAGCCAGAATATGAGGCACAACAAATCAAGGTTTTTGGTGATATGGCTAAGAAGGGCTATATTTATAAAGGTCTTAAACCAGTTTATTGGTCGCCTTCAAGTGAGTCTGCATTAGCCGAAGCGGAAATTGAATATCAAGATAAAAAGTCTGCATCGATTTATGTGGGCTTCAAGGTGAAAGATGGTAAAGGTGTTCTAGATACCGATACACAAATTATCATCTGGACGACTACACCGTGGACCATTCCCGCTAATTTAGGTATTTCCGTTCACCCTGAACTAAATTATGTCGTAGTTTCTGCTAATGGAAGTAAATACTTAGTGGCTGAGGCTCTTTTAGAAGCAGTTACAAAGGAAATCGGCTGGGAAGAAGTTGCTGTTGTTCAAAAGGTTAAAGGATTGGAATTAGAAAATATCTTGGCAGCACATCCGTTATATGACCGTGATTCTTTAGTTATGTTAGGTGAACATGTAACAACGGATGCTGGAACAGGTTGTGTTCATACGGCCCCAGGACATGGTGAAGATGACTTCTATGTAGGACAAAAATACGGTTTAGATGTATTATGCCCTGTCGATGATAAAGGCGTAATGACAAATGAGGCACCAGGTTTCGAAGGATTATTTTATGATACAGCTAATAAACCAATTACCCAAGCATTGGATGATGCGGGTGCCTTGCTTAAGATGTCGTTTATTACACACTCTTATCCACATGATTGGAGAACAAAGAAGCCTGTTATCTTCCGTGCAACTGCACAGTGGTTCGCTTCTATTAAAGATTTCCGTAACGATTTGCTTGAAGCGGTTAAAGAAACAAAATGGATCCCAGCATGGGGCGAAACTCGTTTGTTTAATATGGTTCGTGACCGCGGTGATTGGTGTATTTCCCGTCAGCGTGTATGGGGAGTTCCAATTCCTGTCTTCTATGCTGAGAATGGCGTGGAAATTATTACTGATGAAACCATTGAACATGTGTCAAACTTATTCCGTCAGTTTGGATCTAACATTTGGTTTGAACGTGAAGCAAAGGATTTGCTTCC
>JAQSXG010000690.1 GCA_029256785.1 Neobacillus sp. | reverse complement strand
GCAAGCTGGCTGCAACCGACATTTTTATTTGTCGGAGCCGCAGAAATGATCATGGGTTATTTATTAGAGGCATTACATCATGGAAAATGGAATATCTTTAAAGATCCCCGCGATTTTCAAACACATTAAATGATCTAGTAGCGAACAGTCCTATGACTGTTCGCTACTTTAATTACCTATTTTTTTTCACTTTTTTTATCATCCTTTTTATCACTAAGTGCTCGAGAAATTTGAGTGTACATACTTCCTTCTTTGATGTTTTCTAGGAAAAAAGGACCGATAAGTTCAAGATACTCTTCATCATCAAACATCTTTTTACTTTGAAGCTCCATTTCAGCTAATCCGTCATATGTAGATAGAAGGGCATACGTGTGATCTTCCCCAGAAATAGGAGACAATATTTCCACATGATGATTATAATTTTCGTTTCTGAATTTCTTAATTTCCCTTAAATTGTCGATTGCTTCCTTAAATTTTTCCTGTTTTATTACAAAGGTCTGGTAAACATAAACTGACATTATTAGTACCCCCAATGAAAAATTTTACAAACTTACCTTTAGAATTCCCCTAAATGTTTGGTTATTATTCGTCACTCTACTCTTATAAAAGTCAAAGCTGATTTCCCTCCAGGAAACAGCTTTTTTTGTTAAAAAACAACCTAAAGATTTTTATTGTATTTTTGGACATGTCTCTCATCTTAGTTTCATAAAATGTACAAGTTGAATTCTTATTTTTGAGGGGAGTGATGGTTCTTGAGTGTTCCGATTTTATTAAGTTATATCGTGTTAGGCTTTACATTGGCTGCACCCATTGGCCCTGTAAATTCGGCACGTTTAGATAAAGGGATAAAAAATGGTTTTTGGCATGCTTGGGTAGTTGGTGCTGGTTCAATGATTGCAGATGCCATATTTATGTTAATGGTTTACTTGGGAATGGTTCAATTCTTAGGAATTCCTGTTGTGCAAATATTTCTTTGGCTATTTGGTGGATTTATCTTAATTTATTCAGGTTTAGAAAGTATCAAAGGAGCTAGTTCTATCACACTTACGTACAGCAGAGAAAAAGATTCATTATTCAAATGCTTTGTTATAGGCTTTGTTATGTCAATAACAAGCCCATTATCCATCCTTTTTTGGCTAGGGATTTATGGTTCGGTATTAGCGAAGACAGCTCAAACAAGTGGTACGGAACAGCTCCTTATTTATAGTAGTATGATTTTCCTCGGCTTAACCTTCTGGGATCTCTTTGTTGCTGGACTAACTACTGGATTCCGAAAGCTACTCAATGTTAAAAGTCTTATTGCCATCTCCATTTTTTCTGGAATATCTCTCATTGCCTTTGGTTTGTATTTTAGTTACCAAGGAATCACGGCACTTTTGTAATTATTGTGAACAATAGCTAATAATTGTACATATAATTATATGTTTAGCTAAATCTAAACTTCCTCAATAATGTATAAACCCAAAAGATAGCAGAATGGTAATACCCAGCATATTGTATTTACTAATGAGGTATTAGCATGTGAAAGGGGTTTTAGGAAGATGGAGTATACTAAATACAATCAAATGATGCGTAAATACATTGATGAAGGTAATGAAATTAAAGAAAGCTATGACAACGCTAAAGAAACCTTCGTTAGACAACATGAAAAAGCATTAAGACGTTTTAATGACATAGAGGCACAATTTAAGGAGTATCAAAAGGCATATAACTTAGGAGATGTGACCGAAGAAGACTTTAATATAGCTAAAACTGAATATGAGCGGGCAGAATATACAGTTAATGAAACAGGAAAAAGACTAGAGGAAATTGAACGGTACAAAAAAGCAATCCTAATGGGCATACTTACTAAGCAATTTGAATTGAAAAAGACATTTAAAATGGATCTTGAGAATGAAACGGATAAATTAAGACATCAGTTAATGAAGGCAAAATATGACTTTCTAAAACTCGCTGTTCAATTAAGAAAAGCATATAATAAGTTAAGCTACGAAGAGTATTATCATGAAAAATTAAAAAGAGAATTAGGGCTCCCATCAGATGTGAAAGAATTAAACGCCTTTCAAGCACTGTCACCAGCAGTAATGGACGATGGTGCAGGTATTTCTTATAGAGAACTGTCCCACGCGCTATACTTTGGTATGATTCCTGAAGAACTTGAAAAAGTGATGCAACAATCGCAAGTGGAACAAACATAATAAAGTACCCATCATCGTCCCATGAGGGTGAAACGATGATGGGTATCTTTTTATAGTGTTTGATTCAAATCATCCCAATCTGTATATGCACCGCTGCCTTGACAGCCAGGGCACTCAAATGAGTTGAAATATGCATATTCATTATATGGATAGACAGTAAAACCTCTGCCATGACAATCGGGGCATTTCTCTTGTTCTTTCATTTGTGTGATATGGTTTTGGTATTTCGTTTCTCTCCATTGGTTAAAAGAGTTAAGCAATCCCACTTTATCTCACCTCAAATTGTGTTTTATTTTAGTATGAGGAAAAAATGGAATAATTATGCTTTTTTGCCTAACTGAATTATTATGTATGTTTTGTTAGTAAATTCTCAAACTAATACTGAGGTGATTCAAATGGGAAAATGGAATGAACAAGGTGCACCAAATAATAACTTGCCTGCAGATACGATTCGTTCTTCAGATATGTTATTAGGTGAACAA
>JAQSXG010000689.1 GCA_029256785.1 Neobacillus sp. | reverse complement strand
AGCAAGGGAAGCAGGACTATTTAAGTAACTCTCATAATAGAATGACTAAGATTGGTGGTAAATCCGAAAAAAAGAACGGATTTGCTACCAATCTTTTTTAAGTAGCTTGTAAGTGAAGTATCTACCTCCTACATCTCCGTTTCTGCTACTTCGCTCTGCTTTCTTTTTCCAATTTTGCTTTTAATAAAGCTAATGATAAATAAGAAAGGAATATAGATGTAGATAAGAATAAGACCACTGGTAGCAACAAATGTGTTTAATCGCTGCTCATCAACGGTGTCGACCACGTTGCTATTAAATAAAAAGTAGCCGAAAAGGACAAAGATGAGTACATATGTCGCCTTTAGTTTCTGAAAGGTCTTTTTGACAATCCGAACACTTGACCACACGTTAATACAAATAACCGGAAAAATTAGTAATAGCCAGGTAAAAAGGAAAATAAATTCAAACCGTTCTAGGAAAGGAAATTGGATAACTTTAATCATCGTTAGTGTTGGCCACGATAACATAGCAAGTTTTCCTTGTGAAAAGAATGTAAAGGTTACAAATACAAGCACTAAAGATAATATTGTTGTATACAACAATGCGAAATGTCCCCATTTACTTTCCTTCATTCCATTTTTAATAAATGGAAAATACACTAAGACTGCCTCAAAACCTAAATAATTAAATCCACTTTCTTTGGCGGAAATGAGATAGTCTTTCAGATCATGGTTAAAGAAAGGCATGATATAGGTAAGGTTGGCAAATCTCATGATATAGAAGATGGTAAATAACAAAAAACTAGGAATAATTACACCCCAAAAAGCAATTCCAGTGATCGATCGAAACCCGGCAGAAACGATATAATAAACCAAAACACAGATAACCAACGAAAATTCCCAGGAAGAAATTCCGTCAAACACCCAAATTTGGAGAATTTCAATATACGTGTGCACCACGATTAATCCCACGCTAAAAAAGTAAACAGTCAACAGGAGATTCAGCATGCCTCCGATGATTTTTCCAAAGGTATCGGTATGAAACGAAATGATATCGCCTTGACTCGAATTTCTGATGATATGGAGGATCATCAGAAATAGGATGTGCAAGCTGAGACCCACGACTAACACGGAAACCCACGCATCCTGTTCTGCACCCTTAATAATTGATGATTGAAACCTTAATACACCTATCCCTGTTTGTGAACCATGAATGAGGAAGAACAGTAGATAGGGTGAGACCATTGCACTTTCCTTAACCGTTGATTGCATCATTTATCATCCTTATCTTCTAAACATCAAGACCTGAATGGATCACTTCCACATGAACATCTACCTGAATTGGAATAGTAGGATATTTTTCATAAAAAGATCGTTTATTCCAGTCTTTATCCTTGACCTAACGATATTGCCAATGCCTATTGGATCGACCTCATTCTCTTTCAGTGTTGCCAAAAATTCTTCTACCTTTTTTTTCACACCTGTATTAATATGCTTTTTCATTAGCTGTTTATCTTCTTCTTTCTTAAGATCAAACCAATCTGGATATTGATAGACTGTCCATTCAAGATCCAAAGCTAGCTTCAACTCTTGTTCTCCTTGACGGTTCTTGAAGAGTTTCCACCTTTGTTTATTATCGTACCCACGAACGATTAACAGACCTTTTCTACCCCTATCCTCTACCTCTATTTTTAAAGTCCCTTCATTATGGCTTTCTTTTAGGACTGAAAATAGAAACGTCTGCTCTTCATTTAACTGGAGCTTAAACTTGTCATCCTTAAAAATTCCGATGCCATTCACCTTGATTTTATCCTCTTGCCCAATGGAAATCATTGGAACATACGCATCCATTCCCTGACCGTAGAAATGATTCAAAAAGGTATGCAGGTTCATTTCCGGCAAATTCTGTGTTACCATATTATGTCTAAGCATATCAATCATTGTCAGTGATTTCTCTTTGCTAAAGGCAATTAAGGTTTCCTCCGCTGATTGTTCCGAAATTGCCACCTGAATATTCGTTCCGAGCTCCGGGGTGTTTATAAAGCGACCCACTATTGCTTCAATACCCTGTTCCGCAAAGTCCTTCCCTAACACTAACACGCGAATTTTTGACAACTTAACAGGTTTATTCGTTAATTTATTCATCCTTTGGTAAAACAAACTAGCTACAGGCGCTTTTTCACGTAATACTTGTACTTCATCACGACTTTTACTTTTTGTGTAATCTGGATATAGCGCTGTACCGATCAGTTGCTTCTTCTCATCCATATCAAATCCAAACACGTGGACAATGCTCAACTTATCAATCGTTCTCGTTCGCGTACACCCAAAAAGAGTGAGCAAACAAACGAATGATAAAAAAAGCAACATACCCTTTCTTCTTCTAATCTTCAGATTGTCTCCTCCTCTCAATAGATTTTATTCAGAATTAATGCCTTCTTCAGGGTCTTGTTTGGCAACTGGATCAAACCTTTTCTGGCTTAAAGGTCGTATAAATGATACGCGATTTTTAAGTTTAAGATAATTTTTTCGACTAAAGGACGTTGTGAAACCACCTTTTCGGTACGGGTATAATGGTAAAAAATAGGGACTTCCTAAAGACTTAAGGCGTATTAAATGGCCTATTAGAAATAAAACCCCTGCATAAATACCAAATCCTCCCCAAATGGCTGCAAGTAGAATAAATGGATACCGCAATAA
>JAQSXG010000688.1 GCA_029256785.1 Neobacillus sp. | reverse complement strand
GCAACATTAAATGAGGAACAACCCCTTGGGAAAACCCAGTTTGGTGAGCAATTGTTTAGGGACGGAGGGTTTCCACCTATTAAAATAAAATTACCTGATAAACTAAATTCTCCACCCAATAATTCAGACAGTCATGAGGACTTAATTATCAGGATGGATGAGTTAATTCAAAGAATGGGTCAATGGGAATCGAAAGTGGATGATATTAACCCAAATCATAAAGTAAAACATGGAGGATTCGGCTGGCTTAACGCTAAGGAATGGTATCATTTGGTAGGGATGCATTTCCGTCATCATTTGCGTCAAAAAGATGAGTTGGAAAGTTATATCTTATAAGTGAGATTTACTTAATACAACGAATAGGTGCTATCCTTCAAGAAGGAAAAGTGCCCTATTTTGTTGGAAATGACTTAACTTACGTTGCATTAATTTTTAGATTCCAATTCATTATTTGAATTTTGCAGAATGGGACACTTAGTTGAAGAGCGGGTATTGTTGCTGCATCTCATTTTCCTTTTCAGCAAACGAGTTAATACAATAAGGTATAAGAATAGTATTAGTAGGCGATACCTACACGTGATTTTATATAATCGCTTATTTTTATTTGTCTAAATGTAAATTCTGCTGTATCCGGTACGGATATTTCCATTCCACCCTCCGGCAGGAAATTTCGGTCTATTCGATATTTACCTACCCTCTCTCCATCCGGCAAGTAGGTAGGACAGACAATCGTCCATTCGAGGGTTGATTGTTTGAGCATATCGTAAACTTGATGATGTTCTTTCGCTCCACGGGTTGACTTACGCTTTGATTCACTTGACTGATACCGCAGTAAATTTGGGGTGGTTCTACTTTGCAGGATTCCCGCCGTTCCTATAGTAATAATTCGTTGTATGCCTTCGTTTTCCATTGCTTCGATAATGAGTGGCATACTTTCTGATAGAGTGGTTGTCCCATCCGTATTTAGTGCACTAATCACTACATCTATCCCATGCATTGCACGTACAAGATCATCTTTATTTAAAACATTCCCTTGAATAATAGATAAATTTTCATTCTTTATTTGAATTTTCTCTGGAGCGCGAACTAATACAGTTACATGATGTCTGTCATCAAGGGCTAAATCAACTAAATGACTTCCAACTCGTCCAGTTGCACCTAGGATTAAAATATTCATATCAATAAGCCTCCTTTTGCAAATACTACTATTTTACTATAAAAGTTATTTTATTGTCTTCTTCAAATTACGGGTGTGATCGTTTAAGATTACCAGTGGTTTTGTCTCTTTTTTCTTGCTGCACTATCGGGTCAGGACTTCAGATTAATCTTTGTTCAGCAACTAGTCCAAATTATTTGGAATAAAGGTAAAATGAAATTTCTTGTAGAAATAGTAGTTTATCCAATAGGGAGGGATAAATAATGGAAATGAAATTTAACGTTTATGATAATGCACATGACTTTGAGAATAAGATAGAGTCGAGTTTTTAATAAAAGGAAGATGTATATAGTCTTTTTTGGGGTGTGCTTCAATCAAATAAAGCTGGAAATTATGAGAATCCATTTATGGCGACAATGGAGGAGGATGGAAGAGTATTAGCTCTTTTCCAAATGACACCCCCGCATCCGTTAAACCTTATCTTTGTCGATGAAATCCGTTTAGAAGAAATAATCGATGTATTTATAAATAAAATGGTTGAACTTGGTATTAACTTTACTTCAATCATCAGTTTGAAACCGTGGGCATACAAAGTCGCGAAGAAGTGGGAAATAAAAACGGGTAGAACACATCAACTACTAATGGATCAGGGATTGTATCGATTAAATAAGGTAAATGAAACGCTTGAACATAGTCCTGGTACTTGGCGCTATGCAGAAGAAAGTGATTCTTCACTTATCGAGAAGTGGTTCAACTTATTTGAAAGTGATACTGGATTGCCGATTACACCAATCGAACACGTGAAAAAACGAGTTGCCATGTTTCTAAAGGAACGGGAAGTTTTTCTTTGGGAGGATAATGGAAAGATCGTATCTATGACGAAGAAGTCACGTCCGACAAAGAACGGTGTAACCATTAGTTTTGTTTTTACACCAAAGGAAGAGCGTAAGAAGGGATATGCTCGGACGCTTGTTACGGCGGCTTCTAGAGAACTACTCAAAGATTTTGACTTTTGCGTTCTATACACAGATATGATGAATCCGACATCGAATAAGATTTATAGGGAAATTGGCTATGAAAGGATTGCGGATTCTGTTCATCTTGGCTTTGATTAAGACGAAGTAAAAGGCAGGTTTGTTTAAGATGATGAAAAAATTTTAAGGGGGGTAAAAAAATTGGATGGTAAACAAAGCTCTATATTTAGTATTTTAGGAATAATACTGTGTTTTACCTTATTTGTCGTAGGTATGTTGCGTGCTGATCAAATTCCTTTGCTTATTATAGTAGGTATTTTAGGGCTTGGTGGTATGAGTTATTTCGTGTCTCGTATTGTAACGAGGGCTATGAAAAATCAGAATTAATAATGATACCTAATTGAAGTAAAGGTGCAGCTAATTTAATAACATGTGTTGGGATTGATTTAAACGAGTCAATTAGCAAGAGTCTGCTGCTCAGCAGACACCTTTGGGAAAGTGTGCTAAATGCTCGAGAAATGAATACACAAATGATATGACCAATTTAGATACGG
>JAQSXG010000076.1 GCA_029256785.1 Neobacillus sp. | reverse complement strand
AATTGTGATTCGGTCCGGGAACGAACTGGTACCGGTGCTCCCCATCTCCAGATAGTGGAATATATGTTGGTAATGGTGGATAACCATCTCTGGCCATCTGCTCTGAATACAATTCAATCTTTCCGCTAGGAGTAGCAAGCTTTCCGGGGAACAATGGCTTCACAGCGGCTTTTAAATAATGCCTCTCTGCTAAACTCTGATAATTGATACCTTGCAAATAAGGGTTGTTTTGGTTGTAAAGAGTTTGAGCAATCATATCTGCTTCAGAATCTTCGAAGACCGATTCAGTAAAATCCATTCCCTTCGCTAATAGGCGGAAAACTTCGACATTGGATTTAGATTCTCCATACGGTTCAATTATGGGTTGTTGAAGCTGAACGTAATGATGCCAGTAGGAAGTATAGATGTCGGTATTTTCAAATGACGATGTTGCGGGTAAAACAATATCTGCATATTTGGCGGTTTCTGTTAGAAATAAATCATGGACGACGGTGAATAAGTCTTCGCGCTCCAAACCCTGCCGAACCTTGTTCCCCTCAGGAGCAACTACCGCTGGGTTCGTACCGTAAATAAATAGGGATTTTACTGGAGGGTCGGCAGACTGTAATGCTTCACCCAGCAGGTTCATATTGATTGAACGAGTGTTTATATTTTTCAAAAGGTCTGGACGTTGCAGACTCATTGAATTCGTTGCTAGATAGCCAGAATTCCCTTTAATCGCCCCGCCGCCTTTCACAAGCCATTGCCCCGTTAAGGCAGGAAGGCAAGAAACCGTTCGGACAAACATCCCGCCATTGTCATGATGTTGGGGGCCATTTCCGATCCGTATAAAGGAAGGGGAGGTCTGGCCGTACATCCGAGCGAGCTTATAAATGTCTTCAACCTCTACACCGGTGATATGGGAAACGCGGAGAGGGTCATACTGGACGACATGCTCGCGCAACTCCTCATGTCCAAGAGTGTATTGCTTCATAAAATCGTTATCTCCCATGTTTTCAGCGAATAAAACATGCATTAACCCTAATGCAAGTGCGGTATCAGTCCCTGGTAAAATAGGAATAAACCAATCTGCTAATCTTCCTGTTTGATTTTTGTGGACGTCAATAACGACAATCTTGGCACCGTTTTGCTTGCGTGCCTTTTGTGCTATTGCCACTTGATGCATGTTGGTACTCACCGCATTAATTCCCCAAAAGATAATCAATTTGGACTGGGTAGTTTCCTCAGGGTCAATTCCGAAGCTACCGCCCATTGTATACTTATAACCTACCGAACCAGCAGAGTTACAAATCGTGCGATCAAGATGTGAAGCACCAAGGCGGTGAAAGAACCTGCGATCCATACCCTCAGCGGTCAGCAATCCCATATTCCCATAAAAGCTGTACGGTAGTATGCTTTGCGGCCCTTCTGTGTGAGTTAACTTCTTCCAACGTGAAGTAATAGTGCCGAGAGCCTCTTCCCAACTAATTCGCTCAAAATGCCCCGAGCCTTTTGGACCAGTTCGTTTCATCGGGTACGTTAACCGCTTTTCATCATAAATACGTTCCGTCATTTTCCGTACCTTAATACAAATATATCCCTTCGTCACCGGATGCGAGGGATCACCCTCCACCTTGATCATCCTACCGTCCTGCTTATGTAAAAGTAACCCGCACTGATCCGGACAATCAAGCGAACAAACCGAACGAAAAATACCATCCTGAACCATCTAAAAATATCCCCCTCCTAACACTCTAACTACCTAACTGTCCACTGGAGACGGACAAATACTCCATTTGTCCACGAGCGGTGCCTGTCACCAGTTTTTATTATTGTTATCATAGTTTAGATTGAGAAGGGTAACAAGGGGGGTATGGTGAAAATGTTGTAGTTAGGATAGGGGAGAAAACAGAAAAGCCCTGCCAATACCAAACAAATTTCCTATTTAAAAATTGGAAAATTTATCTTAACCTAAGGGCAATAATAAAATTGCATACGGTTTTGCACTAGGGGAGCTTATTAGCTGAGAAGAACAGTTTGTTCTGACCCTTATTACCCGATCTAGATAATACTAGCGTGGGGAAGTGCAGGAGAAGAATATCAGCTCACTTCACTCGGCACATAAACCCGAGACGAACGTTGGTAGGATTTAACTGCATTTCCTCAGAGAATGCAGTTTTTTTATTGCCAAAAAAAGGAACGTGGGGGAATGGGTTATGTCAAATTTTTGTGGTACGAGTGAAATTACAGGTGCGCGGTTTTCGATTTATCCGATGGCGGACAATTTCGTGGAAATTATTTTAACGGCATTGGAGGAAGTGGACACTTCAAAGGTTTGGATGGAAACAGATGACGTGAGTACTTGTGTAAGAGGGCGGTCTGAGCATGTGTTTGATGTGGTAAAAGCGATTTTTCTAGCATCAGCAAAAACGGGAAATCATGTTGTTTTGCAAGCTACCTTTTCAAATGGATGCCCTGGTGATTCGGCAGGTGATGTCTATCTAACAGAAAGTCCAGAACGAGTGAATGAGGAAAAATCATCTCAAATCAACCAAGAGGTGGCAGTCCAATTTGCGCTTTACCCGATGGGGATTCCTTCATATATGAATGTAATTGTTGACCAAGTAAAGCTTGCGGAGAAGCAGGGGACATTCACCAAAGGTGTCCACTATGCCTCCAGACTTGATGGTGACGCCAATGCAGTATTTCAAACATTAGAGGATGCTTTTGGTGGTGCACATGATAGTGATTCCACACATATCGTCATGACAATGGTGATATCTGCCAACAGTCCTTCTAAAAAGGGGAACAGATAAATGTTAGAAAAATGGAAGCTCCGTGAGGTAATCGTATTATCAGTCCTAGCCGTCGTTTTTGCGGTGGTATACTTGTTGTTTCTGCAACTCGGTAATGTCCTTTTCGGTCTTTTCGGTTTAATTGGCTATGATATGATCTTTGGCATTTGGTTTATTGTATCAATTATTGAATCCTATATCATTCGCAAGCCCGGTGCTGCGTTTCTTTCGGAAACGGTCGCAGCTACGATTGAGGTGATGATTGGGAATGCGGTGGGTCCACAATTAATTTTATCTGGTATGGTCCAAGGTCTAGGAGCAGAAGCGGTGTTTGCGGCAACGAAGTGGAAGAACTACTCGACATGGGTGTTAGTCGCAGCAGGTATGGGTTCCTCTGTCTTTAGCTTTGTTTGGGGTTATTTTATTTCCGGATTTGCAGCCCTGTCTCCCGGTTATGTAACGGCAATGTTTTTTGTAAGACTACTAAGCGGAGCGCTTCTCGCTGGATTACTAGGTAAGTATTTAAGCGATGGTCTTGCTAGAACAGGTGCACTTAGCAGTTTTCCACTTGGAAAGGAACATAAGCGCAATGTCACTATTTAAGGCGGAGAAGCTTGGCTTTCGCTATGAAGATCGGGATATTTTTAAGCAACTTTCTTTTTCGATTGATAAAAATGAAACGGTGCTTCTGTTAGGACCAAGTGGTTCTGGAAAAAGTACGCTCGCCTACTGTTTGAACAAATTATATCCCGAAGCAGTGGATGGAGTAATGAACGGAGAGCTTACGTTTGAAGGACGGTTACTCGAGAAGTATAAACCAGGTGAGATTAATCAAAAAATTGGGATGGTTTTCCAAGACCCCGATAGCCAATTCTGCATGCTGACCGTTGAAGAGGAAATCGCGTTCGGCTTAGAAAATTTCAATATTCCTCGCGCTGATATGGAAGCTAAAATTGATAGAGTACTAGAGATAGTAGGGATGAAGGAGTTTAAACAAGCAACTATTCACACACTTTCTGGCGGTCAAAAACAGAAACTCGCCTTTGCGTGTGTGTTAGCCCTAAAGCCAGAGGTGATTATTCTCGATGAGCCGACGGCGAATCTTGACCCTATTTCCAGTCAAGAGCTTGTCGAGACGATTGCCTTATTAAAAAGGGAGTTCCATTTTACACTAATCGTCATCGAACACAAGTTGGATAATTGGCTAGAGATTATTAACCGCTGTCTCGTCATGGATTCTAGCGGGACGATCATCTTTGATGGTGAACCAACTAGTTGTTTTAGGGAATACGCTCCTTTTTTACAGAAGGAGGGAATTTGGCTGCCAAAAGTGGTTGAGGCTGGATTGAAGGCTAATAATACCGGCAATTTTACAGGTGATTACCTTCCACTTACGATGAAGGAATTAGTAGATGGGCTAGAGGGATGTGTTGATTTTAATAAAAAGAAGAAAAAACTTTGCCAGAGTAGCAAGCCTATCCTTGAAGTAACTAACCTACATGCTCGAGGACTATTAAAGGATATTAATTTTTCCATCCATGAAGGGGAGATGGTCGCACTTGTTGGTTCGAATGGTTCAGGGAAGACTACGCTATCGAAATGTTTGGCGGGTCTCCTTCCAACCTCCCGTGGTGAGGTCAGGTTTCAGGGTGTTTTACTTTCCAATTGGAAAGAGCAGGAGCTATGGAAACGCTTAGGATATGTGTTTCAAAATCCAGAGCACCAGTTTATCACCGACAGTGTTTATGATGAAATTGCCTTTGGTTTGGATCAAAAGGAAATCGTTCCAACCACGCTTAAAAAAATGGGGTTAGAGAACCACACAAATGCCCATCCATTTTCACTTAGTCAGGGGCAAAAGCGGCGCTTGAGTGTTGCGACGATGCTGGTCCATGACCAGGATTTACTGATCCTGGATGAACCAACTTTTGGACAGGATGTAATCACGGCCACCGAAATCATGCGGGTCCTTGAAGAAAAGGCGAGGCATTCTAGTTCGGTATTAATGATTACTCACGATATGGAGCAAGTGGAGCAGTATGCTGACAGGGTCCTTGTTTTGGCTGAGGGTGAATTGATTTTTTCGGGGACAACGGAAAGTTTATGGGAGAATCCTGACGTGTTGGCAAGGGCACGACTAACGCTGCCATTTGGAAAGCAACTTGAAAATGAAAGGGTAAGGAGAGGGAACTATGTCCTTACATAAGGTGAATCCAAGTATTAAAGCCTTTGCGATAGTTCTATCGATAGTAATACTATCGGTATTTTTCGATCCAGTTACACCGCTCGTGACTATCACCTGGTCGATCGCTGTGACCTTTTTGTTTGGGCGTGTTTCTTTTAAAAAATGGCTGTTGCTATTCTCACAGTTTTTATTTATTGCCATCATTTATGTTTGGTCGACGATGATGTTTCCACGACTTCAAGAGGGAGATACCCTCATCTGGAAATGGGGATTTCTTGCGCTTACAGAAGAAGGGTTCCAGCGGGGTTTATCGCTTGGACTTCGGGTGTTGAGTTTTGCAACGTTATCGATCATGTTTACATTGACGACTAAGCCTACAGATTTTCTGCTTAGTTTAATGCAGCAGTGTAGGCTTTCACCAAAGCTTGCCTATGGAATTATGGCAGGGTACCGTTTTCTACCACTTATTAAGGAAGAATTTATTACCTTAAAAAGTGCTCATCGGGTAAGGGGAGTAGCAAGGGCACGAACAATTCCAGAAAAAATACAGCAGTTAAAACGGTTTGTCATTCCACTACTTGCAGGGGCGATACGTAAAGCTGAACGGACTGCACTCGCAATGGAATCCAAAGGCTTTACAGGATCAAAGAACAGAATTTTCTACCGTGAACTTACGGTTACCCGTCCCGACTGGATTTTCCTCCTGCTCTTTATTAGCGCTGTACTTCTGAGTGCGTTTATCTCTTGGAAACTAGGTTTTCTAAGGCTTTACCGTGGGGAACTCTAATCGAAATACATAACGATCCCCGTACTCCAGCAGGAGTCGGTACCTTCAGCTCCAATCAACTTAGTTATCAAAATAACCAAAATTAAAACCATCCTCTTTAAAAGAAGGATGGTTTTAGAAATTTAATGGAGTTAGGCGAATCCCATTGTCTTTAGTTCTCAGGTAGGATTTCTATATTAAGTGCATTTGTTTGGGCGGGGTACGATTCTCTAATTTTTCCGTCTGACCATACGGCAACGGTTTGACCGACTTGGTAGACGTTGATATCACTACCCTCAAGCAAACTTATCCATACAAGTCCTATATGTTTATCCTCAACTAGAATTTGGTTTCCTTCGGTATTTACTTCAGTGATAACTCCAGTTAAATCATATTCACCTTTTAAACTAGCGCCCTTTTGACTGCAGCCAACCAAAAAGAACAATAAAATGAAACCGAATAGTAGAGTTTTTTTCATCAGGAATACTCCCTCGTTTTTCACAGTAATTACAACCTATTCTCCAAACTGTTTTATTTGGTCAACAATGCTTGTAATATCTTGGATAGACTGGAATAACTCTGTGTTTTCAAGGACTTTGGCATCGAGCAGGCCATCTTTAATATCGTTTAAATAGATTTCAATACCATCTGCGATGATGTTGTTTTTTTCCACGATCTGCTGGTGTAAATCAGCGACTACCTCTGGTGCTTGCAGATCATTAAAGCCTTCAAGCTTTGTTTGCATTTCTTGGAGTAAGCCCTCAAGGTCCTCGGCAGCCTGCAAATCACTAACTGCTTGTTGAGCCAGTGCGGGTGCCTCATTGGCAAAATCAGTAGCCGCTGTTAAATAATCCGTTGCTTCATTTATATAAGTCAATGTATCCTTCGCGTCATTTAGTAAAGAACAACCCCCAAGAAATAAAACCACACCCGCAAGAAAAACAATTAACCACCTTTTCATATCCATGCCTCCAATCAAAATTAAACCAGACCAACAATCTCAAAAACACTCTCTTATAGCTATAGTATCATATGTGAAATCTAATTATTACAGTTAATGGTGTAATATATGGTGCCTAATATATGGTGCCTGTCACTGTACAATCGCTGTTTCTAATCTAGTCATTATATTTTTAAAAGGATTTCCAGCGTTCTGATATCTAAATCTATATGTACCATTATTTCCCTGTGTGCTCATTATTTTACGATAGGGTCATTTTTATAAATGTACTAATAGCCGTTATCAATATTAAGTGCCCTTATGCCTTTTCTCTCTTCATGTAATTTGCTATCATTTAATGTATACAAACTTTATAAAGGTGAAAAATAAAGTTCGACATCCCACATGGAGGTTTATATGGAAACTCAATTGAAGGTAATGACTGTTTTTGGGACAAGACCTGAAGCAATTAAAATGGCTCCGCTTGTAAAAGAATTAGAAAAAAATCAGGATAAAATAAAATCGATTGTTACAGTAACTGCACAACATCGAGAAATGCTTGATCAAGTCTTAAACATTTTTGATATCGTTCCAGATTATGATTTAAATATAATGAAGGATAGACAATCGCTGATTGATGTGACTACTCGGTGCTTAGAGGGATTAAATAAGGTATTTCAAGAAGTGAAACCTGACATCGTATTAGTTCATGGCGATACTTCCACCACTTTTGTTGCTAGTTTAGCTGCTTTTTACAATTCCATTCCAATTGGACATGTTGAGGCGGGGCTAAGAACATGGAATAAGTATTCCCCTTATCCAGAGGAAATGAATCGTCAACTTACAGGGGTATTGGCTGATCTTCATTTTTCTCCAACTGAACTATCGAAAGAAAACTTATTAAAAGAAAATAAAAAAGAAGAATCGATTTTTGTCACGGGAAATACAGCAATTGATGCATTAAAGACAACGGTAAAAACGAATTATTCCCATTCTGTTCTCGATAAATTGGGTGAAGACCGCTTAATATTGATGACGGCTCATCGTCGAGAGAATACCGGGAAGCCAATGGAAAATATGTTTAATGCAATAAGAAGGCTGGTTGAAAAACATGAGGATATTCAAGTTGTTTATCCCGTACATATGAATCCAGTGGTACGTGAAATTGCCAATAAAATTCTTGGGGAAAATAACCGTATACATTTAATTGAGCCTCTGGATGTAATTGATTTTCATAATTTTGCCTCTAAGGCCTACTTAATTCTCACTGATTCTGGCGGTGTTCAAGAGGAGGCACCATCCTTAGGCGTTCCAGTCTTAGTATTAAGAGATACGACCGAGCGGCCTGAAGGAGTGGCTGCTGGAACACTTAAGTTAGCAGGAACAGACGAAGAGGTTATTTTTAAACTTGCTGATGAATTACTATCAGATCAGGTGGCGCATGACAAAATGGCCAAAGCTTCCAACCCATACGGAGATGGACAAGCATCCAGAAGGATCGTAAACGCCATCCTATATCACTCCGGTTACCAAAAACAAAAACCGCTGGACTTAGGAAAAGAACAATAAAGTTACTGAAATAGTGTGAAGGAAAAATGGTAGAAAAATGGTAACAGGCACCACTAATGTACATTTGTATGTGTGGAGTGGACAGTTACTTGAATAAAGTCTAAAAAGCTTGGGATAACTATTCCAAGCTTTTTCTATGGTTAGTGGTCCCTATTTAGGTGCCTGTCACCATACAGGGACACTTATTTAGTTGCTCTCATTAGTAATATTATATAGTTCTAAATATTTTCTCGTATATTAGAGGATATTGGCGAAAAGTGTCGAAACAAGTAGTGTGTTGAATTTCTTCACTTGCCAACGTCTATTACCTACAAAGTTAATAATCAAACCCAAAATCCAATTGAATAGGAGTGACCGCTATGGGCCGAAAACACCGTGCTTGGTTTCCAGGTGCAAAATACCACATTACAAGTAGAGGAAATAATCGTGCACCACTTTTTTATGATAATGAGGATCGAATTCAGTATCTACTTTTATTAAAGGACACGATGAACCGCTACCCCTTTTCTCTTCACTCTTTTTGCTTAATGAGCAACCACACACACCTGCAGCTTGCAACTTCAGAAACATCACAAACCCAAATTATGAGCAACCTAAACACCAAATTTGCGAAATACTTCAATAAAAAATACAACCAAACAGGGCATGTGTTTGAAAAACGTTTTGGTGATGAATTGCTAGATTCCCTTGATTATGAATTTGATGTTAGTAAGTACATCCACCTCAATCCCTTGAAGGCAGGGATCGTTGATACGCTAGAAGACTATCCTTGGAGCAGTTATCATGCCTATGTCAATGGAGAAGCACAAGAACTCATCGATACAAAACACCTTCTATCCTATTTTCCAGAACCCGCATCAGCCACCTATGAGGCATATATAAAAGCCCCACATGTAGATTTGTTTTTATCCAACACAGGAAAGGTTATTATGTTGCCAAAAAGGGAGGGGATTATATGTGTGCAAAAGTAACAAGTATTGGCTTGCGGGGGATGGAAGGGTACAGAGTGAATGTAGAAGTGAGGTCATTTGTCGGGCAAGATTCATTTAGGATTGTTGGTCTTCCTGATGCAGGAGTAAAGGAATCGAAGGAACGTATAATTGCAGCCCTTCAATCACTGGAATACTCCCTCTCTGGACAAAGGATAATTATTAATCTTTCCCCGGCGGAACAAAGGAAGTCTGGTCCGATGTTTGATTTCCCTATGGCAATCAGTGTACTACAGAGTTTGTACGAACTAGATGTGAACATACCAGAAGATACGGCTTTTATTGGTGCCTTGTCATTGGACGGAGCAATTATGCCCGTCGAAGGGATGCTGCCTGCAGTGCTTGCTGCAAGAAAACTAGGAATACATAAGCTCTATATGCCGTTTGATGAAAGATTACCCAGCTTGGAACTACCAGAATTAGAGATCCTTTATGTATCGAGTTTGAAGGAGGTAATTAATCATTTGTCAGGTAGAGGGACACTTCCAATAATAAAAAAGGATATGGATTCTCCTTCCAAGGTTAGTAGTTTCATTGATTTTCAGCAGGTTATTGGACATCAGGAGACCAAAATGGCGTTAGAAATTGCCGCTGCTGGAGGGCATCATGTTCTTATGACGGGGCCTCCTGGCTGTGGAAAAAGTATGCTAGCTGAGAGCTTTCCATCGATTTTACCTCCTTTAACAAAGGAAGCCCAACTGGAAGTGATGAGTTTATATCAATTAAGCGGAAATGAGTTTCCAAGTGGGACCATGCCACCCTATCGTAATCCACATCATTCGGCTTCGAGTATTGCTATGATTGGTGGCGGTTCCTACCCGAAACCGGGAGAAATCTCCTTAGCTCATCGTGGAGTATTATTTCTAGATGAAATCGCAGAATTCGAAAAAAAGACACTTGAGATGCTTCGTCAACCCTTTGAAAGTGGAAGAATAACTATCAGTCGTACACAAGCACGAATAACCTATCCTTCATCCTTTATTTTAATTGCAGCAATGAATCCCTGTCCCTGTGGATATGCAGGGTCAAACAATCATTACTGTATGTGTACCCAGCGGCAAATTCTTTCCTATCAAAACAAAATATCAGGCCCGCTTCGAGACCGATTTGATATCCATCTCAAAGTAAAGCCGGTTAGTTTAAGCAATAAAAAAGGAGATAAATGTGAATCATCCAAAGTCGTTCGTCAAAAAGTGGACGAAGCACGGTGCCGGCAATATTACCGCTATGGTGAAGAGGTGTGCAATAGCAGAGTTCCATATGACACGCTCCTCAAAACAAGTCCATTAACGGCAGAGCAGCAAAGGAATCTTCAACAACTTGCAATAAAAGAAAACTGGAGTAATCGGACCCAAATAAAAATCATTCGGCTAGCCCGTACAATCTCCGACCTCCAAGCTAGCACCTCAATCAGCGACCAAAGCATCTGGCAAGCTAGCAAACTAAATTAGGTGGGGTGACAGGCACCACTCGTGGACAAATCAGCAATTTGTCCACCTCAGGAGGACACTGAATAAAAAAAGTCACTGCCGTGAGCACCGGCAGTGATTTGCGTGTGAGTTTATTGGGTTTTAAGGGATAGTTCATTGTTCTTTTGTTCGTAACTGACGATTCTTTTTAATAGACTGGTCATTTTTTCTAGGTCAACCTCTGAGTAGTTATCGATGCAAGAAATTTGTATCCAGTTTCTTTGCTGTAGGTATTCACTTTCGTAGTGGAGCTGATACCCTTGGAAGTAGAGTAACTCACCGATCATCACGGAAGGGGTACTCCGCGGGAGCTCAATGGTTAGGATGATTGGCGAACCCGTTTCCTCACTAATTATTTTAAATTGATAGTCTAGCAATTTTCTTTTCAAAAATTGATGTGTTTCCTCAATTTCTTTATATCGCTCACTCGATAAATTTTCTACTGCCACGAGGAGTGCCTCCAAGAGGTTGGAGGATTGTGAAAAAGGAATACTATGCTTTGCCACATACATTCCTAAATCAAGATACTTTGGAAGTTTCATTGACGGTTGAACTTCATGGTGATGAAAAACAAAGGACATTCCAGTTAGTGCCCGTACGGCTTTCCCGCTGACTCCAGTGGCTAAATACACTCCTGCTAAATCAACCTCAATCGCACCAATCGAACTAATGCAATCCAAGCAAAGCTTCAAGTGATGTTCACTGGCAATTTCTTTTAGCAGTGAGAGGTTGTTTAACATCCCGGAAGATGTTTCACTATGAACGGCCCAGATCCAAGTGGTTTCCCCGGATATCCCTGAAACTATATCCGTTTTCGTGAAGGCCTGTCCCCATTCCTTTTCGACTACATCAAAACGCAATCCAAGCCTAGTTGCCTGGTCGATTAATCGGCTGCCGAACTCTCCATTTGCTAGAATAAGTCCGCGCCCGGGCTCAAGCGAAAGCTGTGCGGCCACAACATCGTTTGCCAATGTTCCCGATCCTAGTAAAATATGAACATATTTACTGTTGACTAAATTACAGAGCAGCGCTCGGGCCTTGTCGAGTTTTTCGATAAAAGCTTGGGAGCGGTGGGAGATAGGGGTTCTGCTTAAAGCCTCCATGACTGCCCCTGAAACCTGGACGGGTCCAGGGAGAAACGGAATGGTCGGTGCAAGAAGTCTACCGGCGATTGATATCTCGAACGTGCTTTTTGTTAAAAATAACGGTTGAAAAAGTGCATCACCTGAACCAGTCAGTTCTGCAAATGGCTGGAAGCCCATCTGGCCATAGAGCTTTAATTGGCGAGTGGTCCCAGAAATTACGGCAATATCATAGCCTTTTTTTAAACAATACATGATTAAAAATTGTGCCATTCCAAGGAAGACGCGCCCATTGCGATATTCCTTTTTGACCGCCATCAACCGGACTTCGCACGGAAAATTCACCGTAACCGGAAGTGAGTCCTCGACCGGCCCGATTTTTTTATCTAGCGAAAAAGGTCGTTTCTCACGAACAGCTATCATGCCGATAAGCTCGTCATTTTTGATGCAAATAATATATGTATTTTCAGTATGGAATTGATCCACTAATCTTTGTTCCGCATTCCTATGATGCTGGGGGATTTCCTCTGAAAAGGTTTGATAGTTTAAGCGATGAATTTGTTCAAATTCATCATCAGAAGTTGCTATTTTAAAAAAATATTCATGCTTATCCATTAGGTTTCAGCCTTTCCTTGATATTATCTGCATGCGCTATATAAAGCATGATGATGATGCCGATTTCAATGATAGAACTAAT
>JAQSXG010000075.1 GCA_029256785.1 Neobacillus sp. | reverse complement strand
GTAATGTTATTTTCTTCTATTTTAAAAGAAAGATTGTTTAACGCTGTAGCCCTCCCGTATACCTTGGTCAATCCACTACACTCAATCACACTCATTTCTCTGCCTCCCCCGTGTTTGTTTCTTGAATCATTTGGATTAATTCTTCCTTGCTTACACTCAACCGTTCTGCTTCCATTACAATTTCCGCAACCATTCTTTTTAACGTCTGGCTCTTTCGCTTACTGAGAATCATTTCCTTTGCGTTACTTGCGACAAACATACCGAGACCGCGTTTTTTATATAGAATCGATTCATCTGCCAATATATTTAGCCCCTTGGCAGCTGTGGCAGGATTTATATTAAAAACTTCAGCCAGTTGATACTGAGAGTATATTTTTTGATCACTTTCAAAGTTTCCGCTCAAAATCTCTCGTTCCAACCACTCCGATATTTGTAAATAAATTGGCTTAGTGCCGTCAAAATTAGGAATCAACCCATCTCCTCCTCCCTGCCATAGTGCATTAGTGGTGTAATGTAGTATATTAATAATGTAACATAAAAACACTCATTTGGAAACTTTTACATAAAAAATAGCGAGAGCGCATAAACCATGCTCCTCGCTATATTTCCATTTATCAAAAGTAAACTGTCCACCCCAGATGGACAAATCGGCGTTTTGTCCACGAGCGGTGCCTGTCACCATATAATGCTTTACTTTTCACCATTACTTTATCTCCGCAGCAACGGCTCTACCTGCTGTTCTTCCAGAGAACAGGCATCCACCGAGGAAGGTCCCTTCTAATGCTCGGTATCCATGAACGCCCCCTCCGCCAAAACCTGATACTTCTCCTGCGGCATAGAGTCCAGGGACGGGCTCTCCTTTGGAGTTTAGTACTCGACCTGACAGGTCTGTTTGTAGTCCCCCTAAGGTTTTCCGACTTACAATATTCAGACGGACGGCGATTAGTGGTCCGTTTTTTGGATCTAGGATTTTGTGCGGTGGAGCTACACGAATTAATTTATCACCGATATAATTACGTGCTCCACGGATGGCTGTTATTTGCAAATCCTTTGTAAACGTATTATCCATTTCCCGGTCCCTTGCGCGGATTTGCCTCTCGATTTCTTCAAGATTTAACAACGGCTCCGCTGTTAGTTTATTCATCCCTTCCACAAGGTCCGCCAAATTATCCGCAATAACAAAGTCCTCGCCCTTATCCATAAAGGCTTTTACTGGTCCAGGTGCACCAGGAAGAGCCCTCGAGAGTACCTTCCGAATACTTTTGCCTGTTAAGTCCGGATTCTGTTCTGAACCCGATAACGCAAATTCTTTTTCAATAATTTTCTGTGTCAAAATGAACCAGGAATAGCTGTACCCTGTCTTTTGGATGGCATCAAGCGTACCTAGCGTATCAAAGCCTGGAAAGTTTGGAGCAGGAAATCTTTGTCCCCTTGCATCTAGCCACAGCGATGATGGTCCAGGAAGGATCCTTATCCCATGCTTACTCCACACCGGTTCATAGTTTTTTATTCCTTCCGTGTAATGCCACATCCGATCACGGTTAACAATCCGGCCGCCTGCTTTTTCGGTAATCGCTAGCATTCTTCCATCCACATATTCTGGTACGCCCGAAAGCATATTTTCTGGTGCTTCCCCCAGTCGACTTGGCCAATTTTTCCGGATTAACTCATGATTTGCACCAATACCTCCACTCGTAATTACAACCGCTTGGGCATGGTATTCAAAATCACCAATAACGATTCTTGAACTAGCCTCCCCGCGTGCAGCAGAGCTTGGTTCAAGAACGGAACCGCCTACACCAACAACTGCACCCGTTTGGGTAAGAAGTTTATCCACACGATGGCGCGGACGAAATTCAATGAATCCATTTTTCATATGCTCTCGAACGCGCCGTTCAAACGGTGCCACAATTCCAGGTCCTGTCCCCCAGACAATATGGAACCGAGGAACAGAATTCCCATGCCCCTCGGCAAGATAACCACCACGCTCCGCCCAGCCTACCACAGGGAAAAATCGAACCCCCATCTTATACAACCATTCCCGTTTTTCTCCGGCAGCAAATTCTACATAGGCTTGCGCCCATTTTCGTCCCCAATAATCCTCATCTTCCTCACGATCAAAACCAGCTGTTCCCATCCAATCCTGCCATGCTAATTCTTTCGAATCTTTAATCCCTAGCCGCCGTTGCTCGGGGGAATCCACAAGAAACAAGCCCCCAAAGGACCACCAAGCTTGCCCGCCAAATGAGGCTTCCGGCTCTTGATCTAACAGCATGACTTTCTTCCCAGCATCTGCAATTTCCGCTGCTGCTACCAATCCAGCAAGACCCGCACCAACTACAATTACATCGAAATCCACTATTCTTCACTCCTAATTAAGAATATTTTTTAAAAGTATAGTAAACTATGGATTTAGTATTTAGAATATTCAAAACTACCATTCCTACCACTATTCTCCATAAACCTACATAATTCCTTTTATTGAGCCCCTCTCCAGATAAAAATATGGCTGTTTTTGTATGAAGGACATCTCCATCCAAAAACCACAGCAAGTTGTCCTTCATACCCTGATTTCATCTCTTCAAATTAGTAGAAAGAGGAACAAAGCACAAGAAAGAAGCCAAAATAAAAAAGGATACTACCCAATGGCTGGATAGTATCCTCCTAATTCTTTACTCTATTAACGGTAAGGTAATTTCAACTAACGTTCCTTCATTCATTTTACTTTGATAGGTAATACTACCATGGTGCTGCTTAATAATTTTATTACAAATCATCAAACCGAGGCCTGTCCCCTTTTCCTTTAGGGTATAAAAAGGCTCCCCTAATCGCGGAAGGATATCCTCGGGTATACCAATCCCTTGGTCCTGGAAGGAAATGATGCACTCACCGTCAGCCATTTTTTGAATGGTAATATAGATTTCTCCGCCAGTTGCCATTGACTCAATTGCATTCTTTAGAACATTGAGGAATACCTGTTTTAATTGATTCTTTTCGCCAGTAATATAAATTTCTGATTCCTCCGCACACAGTTTGAACTGAATACCATTCATAAGTGCCTGCGGGGAGAGTAAATCCAGTGTATTCTCTACTAAATCTCTTAAATTCAATCGAGTCATTTGAATAGCTTGAGGCTTTCCTAATGAGAGCAACTCGCTTGTAATCGTCTCAATTCTTTCAAGTTCACTTAAGAGTAAATCGTTATAAACAATCGAACTATTCTCAGCTTTATATAGCTGTACAAACCCTTTTATCGTTGTAAGCGGGTTGCGAATTTCATGTGCTACCCCTGCAGCTAACTCGCCAACGATCGATAGCTTTTCCGATTGTAAAAGGAATTCTTCTGCTTTTCTTCTTTCAGAGATATCTCGACTAATAATTACGATTGACTCGATTAATTGATTCTCTCCCTTAACAGGCATACACTGAGACTCAAATACAATCCAATGTCCGGCTTTATGGCCTAAACGGAATTCCATCGATTGTGACTTTTCACTAATAAACATCTCGCTGATTGTTCGTCTAAATAAGATAACATCATCCGGATGAATGAACTTGCATAATTTAAATTTTTCCAGTTCACAGCAGGTATAACCTAAAACATGCTCATGGGAAGGAGAAAAATAACTTATCTCATGCCCTTTATCCATTACCATAATCAAATCAGATGTATTCTCTGCGATTAACCTGTATTTCGACTCGCTTGCTTCAACTAGCTTGTACATATCTGTTAAACGACTATTTAAACTATATAGCTTCACATAGGACTCTATTAATATTCCGCCAATAACTACCCCTAAAAATACAAACAATAAATATTCAAAATGAAATAGCGGATTATCTATTAGGATGTTAAAAATAAAAATGGTAAGCATATAAGCAACAATATACATTCCAAATATCGCAAAACACCTTTTTACGTAGTTTAGGTGTTTTGTATATTGATGAATGACCATAAACCCTACCATAATAATCGTCCATCCGGTTATCACCGGGTACCACTGTCCACTTGTAAATAATCTTGCTATTAAGGCAAAAATACCTGTAATAATTCCTGCTACTGGACCAAGAAAAGTATAAACAAGAATAACTGGAGCATATCGAATGTCATAGGAGTAGCCCTGCTCCTGTATGGAAAGCATAACGAGGATAAAGGAAACAATCCCCCCATAAATACCACCCCAAAGATGTATGTGATTTATTGGCCTATGTTTGATTAACGAACGGATGACTAACGGTATGCTAACCAAAAATGAAAAAATGGAGAGATTAACAATATAATCTAATAAAATCAACAGGTTTCACCCATCCTAGTTTAGTTGAAATCTTAATATTCTTTCTTATCATAAACTAGCAGTGTTTGCATTGCCACATATATCAGAAAAATAAATTTGGTAGATTCTAGGCCGTTAGAATATTGGGTGCGTACATTTTTTGTTATTGACCATTAGTTAGATTGGGTTATAATAAAAAGTGAGTAATCACTCATAGTTTGAGGAGGTTTGCGAATGACATCAGCAATTGTAATAAATGATGTGAGTAAAAGCTTTGGGAAAAAGTCTGTTTTGAACCATATCAGCCTAAATGTGGAATCAGGACAAATTTATGGACTAATTGGTCCATCTGGATCTGGAAAAACAACTTTGGTTAAAATCATTGTTGGGATGGATCGCCCCACCACAGGCAAGGTCTCTGTGTTGGAGACCGCTGTTCCTAGTCTAAAGCTTTTACAAAAAATTGGCTATATGGCCCAAGCAGATGCATTATATGGAGATTTAACAGGAGCAGAAAATCTCGCTTTCTTTGCTTCTCTCTTTCAGCTAAAAAAAGAGAAACAAAAGAAGCGGATAGCCTATGCAGCAGATTTAGTCAATTTAACATCTGATTTAAATAAGAAGGTACAAGACTATTCAGGTGGAATGAAAAGGCGGTTATCACTAGCTGTTGCCTTAATTCAAGACCCTGATGTGCTTATATTAGATGAGCCAACCGTTGGGATTGACCCAGAATTAAGATTATCCATTTGGTCGGAGCTTTACCACCTAAAGGATGCTGGAAAAACTATTTTAGTTACTACACATATGATGGATGAAGCAGAAAAGTGTGATCAACTGGCAATGGTACGAGATGGAGAAATTATCACTAAAGGTTCCCCGATAGAATTAAAGAAGCAATACGGGATTTCAAGTTTAGAAGAGGTATTTTTACAAGCTGGGGGTAACAAAGGATGAGAATTCTTGCCATGGTAAAACGAATTATCCAGCAAATGGTACGTGATAAGCGGGCCCTTGCTCTGATGATGGTTGCCCCTTTACTCATTATCACCCTGCTCAATTATCTTCTTTCGGGTAATACCGTTAATCCTAAGGTCGCCGTCACAAATGCAGATGATGCCATTGTCGAACAGCTAAAGGATAGAGAAATCATTGTTGTTCGATATGGCCAAATCGATAATCTGAAAAAAGTTCTTGTTGATGATGAGTTAGACGGAGCGCTTCAATTTAATGGTGAAGAAATCGTATTAACACTAACAAATGCACAGCCCTCCACAGCAAAGGCTCTTCAGCTAAAAATTCAGCAAGCCCTTGCAGCTGAAAATGCTAAGAAACAAGCGAGCAATATTGCTATTTTTATTGAAGACATTAAAAGTAATCTTCCTTCAGGAACACCGATAGAAATAAAAAAGGTTGCAGCGCCAGAAATAACGACATCCTATATTTATGGAAATAAAGATACCATCTTTTTCGATCAATTAAGCCCGATATTGGTTGGTTTCTTCGTCTTTTTCTTTGTATTTTTGATCTCAGGAATTGCTCTGCTACGCGAAAGAACTACTGGTACACTGGACCGACTAATGGCCACTCCGATTCAGAGAAGGGATATTGTATTTGGATATCTATTAGGCTATGGAATATTTGCCGTTATTCAAACGATTATTGTTGTTTTTTATTCCGTTAAAGTATTGGATATTATGCTAGTTGGTTCTGTTTGGAATGTAATTTTAATTAATTTATGCCTAGCTCTTGTTGCCTTGTCTCTTGGAATCCTATTATCGGCCTTTGCTAATTCAGAATTCCAAATGATGCAGTTTATTCCAATTGCAATAATCCCTCAAGTATTTTTTGCGGGAATTTTCCCTGTGGAAGCTATGGCTGACTGGATGCAGGTCATTGCAAAGTGTATGCCGATGTACTATGGCGGAAATGCTTTGGTGGATGTTATGTATAAAGGTCTAGGATTAAGTGCGATTAGGAATGAACTACTAATATTGTTAGGCTTTGCTCTTGTATTCATCGTCTTAAATGTATTAGCATTGAGGAAATACCGTAAAATTTAAATAGTAGAATATAAACGTCTTAAAGGAGTTAACTAATGTCTGAAGAAGAAATGATGTTGCAACAGCTATTTGATGAAGAAAAGTTAACCGAAAAGCAAAAAAAAATACTCGTTGCCGCAATTGGAATTTTTTCAGAAAAAGGCTATGCTGCATCATCGACAAGCGAGATTGCCAAGAAAGCAGGAGTTGCTGAAGGAACGATTTTTCGGCACTACAAAACGAAAAAAGATTTATTAACATCGATTGTTGTTCCATTGATGACAAAGCTAATCGCTCCGTTCGTTGTAAATGATTTTAATAAAGTATTGGACCGTCAATTTGAACGCGTTGAGGATTTCCTAAGAGCAACCATTGAAAACAGAAGAGACGTATTAATAAGACTACTTCCTGTTATTAAAATCATGTTTCAAGAAATCCCCTTTCATCAAGAATTACGCGAACAATTTTTCGAACAAATTGCAAAGAAAATATTTGACCGCGTTTCACTCCTAATAAAAGGCTATCAGGATAAAGGACAGATTATTGAAATGCCTGCTGAAAGTGTGGCAAGATTAGCGATTACCAGTGTTCTAGGCTTCTTATTTTCTCGTTATGTACTTTTTCCGCATCTAGAATGGGATGATGAACTTGAAACCGAGCGTACCATCCAATTTATCATGCATGGTCTAGGAAAAAAAGAATAGCCCATAAATCTAGCCCCCTTAATTTTAAGGGGGCTAGATTTTTATCCTATTAAGCTTCTACAACATTTGGTTGTTGATAAACTTCTGGTTCAAATTCACCTGTTGCTTTACTTGTTAGAATTCCGGAAACCATCGAACCACTAACGTTAAGAGCTGTACGTCCCATATCAATTAAAGGCTCAACTGAGATTAAAAGCCCAACAATTGCAATTGGCAGATCCATGATTGAAAGAACGATTAGGGCAGCAAAGGTTGCTCCTCCACCAACACCTGCAACTCCGAACGAACTAATTGCTACGACTAAAATAAGTGTAAGAATGAATCCCGGGCTCAATGGATTAATTCCAGCTGCCGGCGCAACCATAACGGCTAACATCGCTGGATAGATTCCTGCACATCCATTTTGACCAATCGAAAGTCCAAACGAACCGGCGAAGTTGGCAATTCCTTCTGAAACACCAAAGTCTTTCGTTTGTGTTTTGATTGTAAGTGGTAATGTACCCGCGCTTGAACGTGAAGTAAAAGCAAACAATAAAGTTGGGAAACCCTTTTTCACATAATTAAATGGGTTAATTTTTGCAAAAGTTAGTAACAGTAAATGGATTACAAACATAAGAATTAACGCTACATATGATGCAATAACAAATGTCCCTAAGTTCACAACCGCTTCATAATTACTTGTTGCAGCAACCTTTGCCATAATTGCAAGGATACCATATGGAGTCAAACGAAGAATTAACGTAACTACACGCATGACTACAGTATATAAAGTATCAATAATCTTTGCGAAAAATTCTGCTTGTTCTGGTTCCTTACGTTTGATTCCAAGGAAAGCAATTCCTAGAAGAGCTGCAAAAATAACAACACCAATCGTCGAAGTTGCACGTGCTCCAGTTAAATCTAAGAACGGATTAGCAGGGAACATATCAAGGATTTGCTGTGGAGCTGTCATTGCTTCAACCCCCGCAGCTCTTTCCTCTAAAGCTGCATTACGTGCTGCTTCTGCCTCCCCTTCAACTAACTCCATGCCATCAAGACCAAATCCTAATGATGTACCAATCGCAACAGCTGCGGAAATCGCAGTCGTTCCAAGCAGGATACCAATAACTAAGATACTAATTTTCCCGATATTTTTCGTTAATTTCAATTTGGTAAAAGCACCAACAATTGAGATAAAGACAAGCGGCATAACAATCATCTGAAGTAATTTCACATAGCCCGTACCTACTATGTTATACCAGCCTATTGTTTCAGTTGTTACCTCTGATTCAATACCGTAAATCAAATGAATAATAAAACCTAAAACAAGTCCTAGCCCTAAACCTGCAAAAACGCGTTTTGAAAATGATACGTGTTTCTTTTGCATCATATACAAACCGAACATGGATACAAGCAAAACAGCGATATTAACAATTATGAGAAAAGTGTTCATCTTTCTCCCCCTATTTTTTAATAGTTTTATAGTGTAAACAAATATTAATACAATAAAACCAATGAGTCAAGTCGGATTTAAAAAATATTTTCCTTTATTTCAAGTTTATTTATATTTCAAGACAAATAGCACTCGATTCTTATTTCTTTCTCTGGCGAGGGTAGGTCTTTGCTAATAGTGATAACATAAAAAAGGCAGGTTTACCCTGGGAGAGGGTACCTGCAAACCGTTTTCGATTTGCAGGAAAGATCAAAAGAAGGTGACAGGCACTGTCCTCGAACGGTGCCTGTCACCTTTAATTGTGTTTATAGGTAAAGTAATCAAAGTCCGCATGTTGGTTTTGGCCTGATGTGTCTTGGCATTGCATGCCGACAAACGCTCCTGTGAAGAAACCTCCCCCTTGTATGTAGTCATCTGAAAGTTTATAGGAGTGGAAAGGAACCGGAATAACTGTCCAATTACTGCCATCAAATGAGTAAGAATAGTAATACCTATCCTTCTTCACGTCTACACGGAGATACACATATTCCACGTGCTCTGGAATCATAACTTCCATTCCTTGAATGGGTTGAGTAAAGGTAAAGTTATCACACGATAGTAATTCTAGGATTCTCCCCTTTTCTTCATCCCAAGAAATCTGGCATGATGTCCAATTCTGTGTATTGTAATAATTAACTAAACCCGCTGATTGTTGAAACATAGTAGGGTTAAAGGAAACTTTCGTTTCTGCTGTAAAGGTAAAATGCTGCCACCGTCGTGCCACAAAAGCTTGGGTAAACTTTGAAGTTAAAGATTCTCTTCCGTACAAGCGTAAATGTCCAGGTCTATCATTCAGAGAAACAATATCTTTCCCTAATGGGATTCGTAAATTCTGAAAATGGAGATTTAACGTTTCCGCATCAAAATCATCTCTCTCCGGAAAATCCCTCTCCCATTGAACCTCTTCAATCTTCGGACCTTCTATCTCAACCGAAGGTTCGTTCCCTCCCACAACATATGGCCAATCATTATTCCACTCGAGTCTTTGGATGGCAGTTTCCCTTCCAAGCGGACAAACACCACGTGGATCCACTAACGGCTGACCATTTCTTGATAGAGGCCGTCCAGTCAAATGTACGAGAAACCATTCATCTGTATGTGTTTGTACGATTGATGCGTGACCTGCTTTTTGAAGCAGGTTCCTAGGTGATAGAAAGGATGTAATCAACGGGTTTTCAGGATGTACTTCGTATGGTCCCATTAATTGCTTTGAGCGAGCAATGGTTGCTTGGTGATCATACTTTGTACCGCCCTCAGCTGTTAATAGATAATACCAGTCATTAATTTTATACAGATGCGGTGCTTCTGTTAGTTTAATATCTGTACCCTTAAAAATAATTTCCGCCTTGCCTACAAGCTTTTGTTCTTCAACATTGTATTCTTGCAAGGCAATGCCGTAAAAATTATGATGACCTACCCTATGATCCCAATTCATATTGACCAAGTACTTCTTCCCGTCCTCATCATGGAAAAGAGAAGGATCAAATCCTGAACTATTTAAATAAACAGGATCTGACCACTCGCCTTCAATTGTTGTACTGGTTACAAGATAATTATGGCAATCCTTCCATTGCCCTTCCACTACTTTTACATCGGTATATATTAACCAAAACTGCCCATCACTATATGATAATGCGGGTGCCCATACTCCACCTGAATCTGGATTCCCTGTCATATTCAGTTGACTTAATCGATTTAATGGTCTCGCAGCTAACCGCCAGTTTTTCAAATCCTTGGAATGATAAATTCCGACTCCTGGAAACCACTCAAAAGTTGAAACAGCAATATAATAATCTTCTCCTACCCGACAAATACTCGGATCTGGATTGAAACCCGTTAATATTGGATTAAGGATTGTAGCCATTTTTCCACTCCCATTCATTTACATTAATTATCTCTATATCTGCTCGCAAACTGTTTAATAGGGTCCCCTAATTTGATTTCTTACTTTCTCCTGATAAAAGTGTTCCAGCATCTCTAATTCCTTTTTTGAAAAAGCTTTTATATTTACAGCTTCAAGGTTATCCTCAATTTGCTTGGTATTTTTAAATCCGGGAATAATGCAAGTTATTTCTGGTTGGTCCAATATCCAGCGAAGAGCCGCACTTGCCATTGAGTGTCTTCCCTCGGCAATCCACTTTAATTGATCAGAAAGCTCCACACCTTTTTTGAAGCCCAAACCTGCAAAGGTTTCGCCAATATTAAAGGCCTCCCCGTTTTCATTGTAATTTCGGTGATCATCTGATTCGAAAATATGATTACTTGTATATTTTCCCGTTAACAACCCACTTGCAAGTGGCAGTCTTACAAGGATTCCAACTCCCCTTTTATATGCTTCAGGCAGGAGAACCTCTAACGGCTTTTGTCTAAATATATTAAAAATCACCTGGAGACTTTTAACGTTTGGATACTCTAGGCAGATCATTCCTTCCTCAACTGTTTCAACACTTACACCATAATGGCGAATCTTCCCTTCCCCCTGTAAACGATCGAGGACATCAAATACCTGGCCATCCTTCAATATCTCCGTTGCAGGACAATGAATCTGATACAAATCGATTACTTCTCGATTCAACCGTCGAAGACTATCCTCACAATATGACTTCACCGTTTCATAAGAGTAATTATCAGCTGCAAAAATATCCCCTTGGCGGCAAAATTTCGTTGCAATATGTATCTTATCCGCTCTTCCTTTTGTTGCCTTTGCCAGTAGTTCCTCACTGTGACCGTTTCCATACACATCCGCTGTATCAAAAAAGTTGACACCTTGGTCAATAGCGTAATCGAGTGCTTTTAGTGACTCTGAATCATTGGCCTTGCCCCAGTCCCCTCCAATCGCCCAAGTTCCAAAACTGACTTCACTTACTTTTAATCCTGTGTTACCTAACTCACGATAATTCAAATAGTTAACCCCTTTTCCTTATTTACTTCGGTCCTAATAACCTGCTACTTTCTAAACTCCATTAACTGCCTATTTATTTCCTTCGTTTTTTGATAAACCTGTTTATAGATTGAAAATAATTTTTCGTATTTTTCTACATTTTCACGTACTGGGGTATATTCCTCAACGTTACTAATAAACTCTCCTGCACATTCCTCCAAGGATGAGAACCATCCACATCCAAAAGCAGCAAGCATGGCTGCTCCCATCCCTGGACCTTGCTCACTCGAAAGTTTTACAATAGTTGCCTTAAATATATCCGCCTGCATCTGAAGCCATACAGGATTTTTTGCTCCACCGCCAATAGAGATGATCGTTTCTATTTTCTTCCCCTTGTCCCGAAAGATTTCAATCGACTCATTTAATGAAAAAGTGATACCTTCCATCACGGCACGTGTAAAGTCACTTCGTGTATGGGAAGCATCCATTCCGATAAAACTGCCTCTTATTGTCGAATCTGCATGCGGCGTTCTTTCACCAGCTAGATAAGGAGTAAACAGCAACCCATTCGATCCAATTGGCACTCTAGTTATACCCTCCGTAAACTGTTCAAAGTCCTCATTTTCTGCAAATGTATCCTTAAACCAACTTAATGAATAGCCAGCTGACAATGTAACACCCATTGTATAAAATGCATTTTCTCTTCCATGATTAAAATAATGAACTTTCCCGTTAAAATCCTGGTCACCCTTTTCTTCGTATGATAAAACCACACCTGATGTACCAATACTGCATAAAGTTTTACCATCCTCCAATATTCCAGAGCCAATTGCTCCACAAGCATTATCTGCACCACCAGCAAATACTTTAAGATCCTTGCTTAAACCCGTACAATTCGAAACCTCTGCTGCTATAGTTCCCACATATTCATGTGATTCAACGAGTGGCGGGCATAAGTCAATCGGTATGTCCAGCAGACTGCAAATTTCCTCACTCCATTTTTTCTCCTTAACATCAAGCAGCAAAGTACCTGCTGCATCAGAATAGTCACAATTTATCGTTCCTGTTAACCGATAACGAAGATAGTCTTTTGGAAGCATAAAAACA
>JAQSXG010000687.1 GCA_029256785.1 Neobacillus sp. | reverse complement strand
TTGCACTAATCCTTTGTTACTCAAATCCATCGAGCGATGTGAAACAGTGTTCATATCTTCGGTGACAACAGAGATATCATCTAATTGTTGCGATAAGTCCCTCATCTGTTTGGAACTTACTTGTGCATTACGTGCTTGTAAGGTTGAGCCTTGGGCGATTTCTCCAATCCCAAGAGCCACTTCAGACAACGCAGCATTCGTTTCTTTTGTCATAACGGACAAATGGGTGGAAGTTTCGAATACTGTTTTAGATGATTCACCCACTTTTCTTAGTGACATGGATAATTGCTCCATTGTATGATTGAAGCTTCTTTCTAGTTCTTTAAATTCGTCATTCGTATTAACAGAAACCCTTGCAGTAAAATCTCCTTTAGAAGCAGTTTCCAAGGCACCTTTTACCACAAGGACATTATTAGCAATCCCTCGGCCAACAAAATACGCACATATTGCAGATACTACCCCGAAGATGGCTGTTAGGATCCATCCGATATTTCTTATTTTATTTGCACTGTCTGTAATCTCAGATAGTTCTAATGCAGATACAAATTTCCAACCGGTACTTTCATTTGTTGAAAAGGCGGAGAATTTTTTGAGACCATCTAATTCATACTCGCTATATCCTTCACTTTTTTTGGAAAGGTCATCCCAAATTGATAGTTTAGTAGCTAAGTCCGAGCCAACCATGTTTGCCTCTGGGTGGGTGATAAAGTTTCCGTTTATCCCGATGATCGCCATATAGCCTTCCTTGCCAACAGTAATATCATTTATCGACTTTGAAAAGTTGCTCATACTTAAGTCAATGGCAACAACACCCACAACCTCACCATTCTTATCCAAAACGGTTTGTGAAGCTGTTAAAACTAAATCCTTCGTCACTGCATCATTGTAGGGTTCGCTATATACCACTTCTCCCGTGCGTTCAACTGCAGCTTTGTACCAATCACGCTGTGTGGGGTCATAGTCACTAGGGTATTCTCGTTTTGGCGCAATAATCATTTCTTTATTTTTAGATCCAAAATAAACACCGCCATATTCATTACTTGTGTTTAATGTACCTTCTAACAAGTAAAATCCGTAGGTAGCATTCATTTCATTATCATAAAACTCGGTGAAGTTAACGTTACCAGCTAACATTCTTAGTTGTTTTGCGACTCCATCTATTTTGTAATCCAAGCCAACACTCGCTTGTTTGGTGATTTGGAGTGTAGAATTTGCTAATTCATCATGTAGCGTTTTTTGAGTGATCGTGTTGGAGACAATCGCTATTACTATTGTTGGTAGTATGGATACCGCGACCATTGCAGCTATTAATTTTGATTTCGCACTTTTCAACTTAAATCTTGTTGTTTTACTATGTTGTTCCAAATTGACCCTCCTGTTGTTATTCAAGCTGTCTTACCTGAATTATAAGTTATTTTATAGGCTTAAAATAGAAAAAATCTATTCTAATATAATTTTCGGTAATTTTATTAGAATGTTTAGCTATAATTAAAAAAAGCAGAGAGCTTATTATATAAGCTTTCTGCTACTGCATCATTCATAATATTCTTATTATACTGCTTATAATTTATTATCTACATTTAACCCGACAAAATCGATTTCAAGCGCCTGCTTTTGACGAAGGTACACTTCCGTTTTTCCAGGTGTATAGTTGTGAGTGGTATTGTGATATTGGGTTGGTTCGATTTCCGCCCCACCCTTTTTCCAATTGATTTTTAGTTCTGTTGGTGTGTACTGAAATTTGACTGAGCCATGACTAGGAATAAAGGCAAGGACAGTATCGAGTGGTGGTGGATTTCCCTTTTCTGATGCCTGAGCAACAATCACATCAGCCTTATTTTCAATCCGCGCCAATTGGTCCCCTTCTTGGGCTATTTCAGCAACTGCCGTTAATGCTTCTTGTTTTGAAAACTCCACCATGTCAGCCATTAATACACTGATTTTTTTAAAGCCAAGCTCATTCCAGGCTTGCTCTTGATCGATAATCATCTGAGCGGGCTGGCGTTCAATATTCATTTGAGATGGAACCTGCTTGATCGAAATTTCAGCTGGTGTTTGTTGGATTTCCTGCACGGGATCGGTGGTACGCAATCCTATTTGTGCATAAGTTTGTTGCAACCGGATTTGCGGGAACTGCATGGATCATTCACCACCTTTGTTTTAAAAATTTTTTCCCCATTACGCCTTACGATCAACTAAAAGACCCAGGTACTCCGTCATCGCCGCATACATATCTAGTAGTTTCTTTGAAGGAATTTCTTTAATCACTTCATTTGTTGTATCATCGACAACGGTGACATAATACTCTTGTAAATCTTCATGAAAGTTAAATTTCAAATGTGAATTCGAACCTGCTAAGAATTCATTGATACTATGTACAACCTTTTCAGTCTGTTCCTTTGACTGTTGTTGCGGTGGTAATTCCTGTTTAACTGCATCGATCTCTCTAACCTTCGGAACGCTTTCGACTTTTTTCGTTTGGTAATCTGTTGCTTGGGTATTTGAATTAGACAATTTATCTAACATTTTCCTGCCCCCTATAACAAGATGTAATTAGTAGTCTTATCGGAAGATTGATGATAATGTTTAGAATTTTTGTTTAATAATGTGAGAATAAACTTAAAAGAGACCCTATTAATAGAGTCTCTTTCAAATATTATTAACGAAGAAGTTGTAGAACTCCCTGAGGCTGTT
>JAQSXG010000686.1 GCA_029256785.1 Neobacillus sp. | reverse complement strand
GTTTAGCTTCCCAAATAAGAAAAAACACAAAAATAAGTACAACATATAAAAATAGAAAGAATTCATTAGGTCTTCCAGGAATTAGACGGGCAATTGTAATCCTTGAAAAATACTCGATAAGTTCATTAAATACTGTGATTACTTTTATTAATACTTCAATAAAAATACCTGGCATATCACCAAAAATCATATAAAAGAAATAAAATATATATAATCCTGGCAAATAGATAAAAGAAAAAAGCGGTATATAAATTAGGTTAGCAACAAGGCTTATAAAAGAAACTTCGTAAAAATGATAAAGTAGTATTGGCAATGCACTTAATTGAGAGATAACTGAAGTCATTAACATAAGCACGATGTAGTTCGAATAACGTGGAAAAAGGTGTATGCTCGACAAAATAATTGCAAAACTTACTGCAAAAGATAATTGGAAGCCAGCATCAAAAATAATCATTGGTGAAAAAAACAAATAAATCATTAATGCTAAGCTAATGGCATCGATTGGGTTAAGTTTAAGCTTCCGCTTCCATTTTAAACATATAAGCACCAGAAAGATCATCATCGCGGCTCGAATGACGGAAGGAGACGCACCTGTAAGAACGACATATATAGGAAGTAGAAAGAGGAGAAAGTTCGTCATAAACTCCCTTGTTAACCCGAATCGAAGACCAAGGTAAAAGACCATACCGATTAATAACGAGACATGAAGACCTGATATAGCTAATAAATGAACAATTCCCGTCTTTTGATAATCGGATAGTAAATCAGGATTAAGTAGGCTTCGATCACCGAATATAAGAGCAGCTGAGAGAGAAGCAATTTCAGGAGGAAATGTATTTTCGAGGTAGTTTGTTCCGTCTAAGCGAAGCTTTTTAATAATCATCAAGGGAGTATTTTTTAGAGGAGAACAGCTTTGAAGAGGATTTTCAGTTTCAAGGACCCAAAATGTTTGTTTCCTTGATAAATACTGTTTGTAGTTAAAGGCATTAGGGTTTGTGGCAATTGAGGGTTTTGATAAAGATCCAGATACTTTACAAATATATCCATAAAAACTAGTTGCCTTTAACTTCTCTTTCTCAGCCTCTGATTTTATTTTATACCGAACCAACAACTTTTCATTAAACCTTTTATCGCTAGCTAATACTTGAAGTAAATCACCATCTATTTTTGTATTTTCCTTATATTCGAGGTAAAAGGTTGAGGTAGACTCAGGAATCGTTGTAGAATTTTTTTCTTCAGCTAAAATACCAGCAAACAAGAAAGATGAAAAGAGGCAAAAAACGAGTAGAATCTGATGCTTTGTATAGTGTTTATTTTTGAATAAAAGCACCATATACATAATCATAAGTATGAAAAAAGGAAGTATAGAAACTAGAGCAGAAAGGATACCTAATATTGCTGCAATTGCAAAATAAATATATTGGCCGTTCATATTTTATCTCCATCTATGATAACGCCGGGATCCGGCGTTATCATAAGAATTTTAAGTTATTGTGTAATTTTACTGAGATCAATGACAGAATCCTTGAGAATTACTTTTTCGGTTCTAACATCCGCTTGCTCGAATAATTCAATCGCATAAGGATGATTCTTGTAATCCTCAGCATAATAAACGGTTTTAATACCCGCTTGAATGAGTGCTTTACAGCATTGCAGACAAGGAAAATGGGTAACATAAATTTCTGCCCCCGTAGTGGGGACTCCAAATTTCGCACATTGCAATATTGCGTTCATTTCTGCATGAATCGTCCTTACGCAATGGTTATCAATCACATAACACCCTTTATCAATGCAATGATCCCCTCCGGCGATTGAACCATTGTATCCACCTGCAATGATTCGCTTGTCCCTAACAATGGTTGCTCCTACCGTTAATCGTGTGCAAGTGCTCCTTAAAGCAAGTAAATGACTTTGTGCCATAAAATACTGATCCCAAGAAATACGTTCCACTTCTCAAACTCCTCCAATTTCAGTCTTTTTTCAAGTGTACTGTTACATGCTTCTTGTCGTCAATTCCCCATTTATTTAACACTAATCGAATCTTTTAGCTTTTCAAAGGTTTTATCACCTATACCTGTGATATTTTTAATATCTTCAATTGTATTAAAAGAACCATTTGATTCACGGTATTCAATGATTGCTGATGCTTTTGCCGGACCAATTCCGGGTATTTCTTGTAGTTGGGATTCATCCGCATTATTAATATTTATTTTATCGCTAGAACCATTCTGTGTCACAGATCCACTAGGTACCGCTATACCCGCTTCTCCCTTGGCAGGGATATAGATTACCATGGCATCTTGTACATGTTCGGCAAAGTTTACTTGACTTTCATCTGCGTTCTCTGTTAATCCGCCCGACCGATTGATTACATCAATAACCCTTTCACCTTGGCTAGATTGATACACTCCAGGCATTTTCACCTGCCCTTTAACATCTACAATAATTTTTTCGGGTTCTAGTATGGGAGGTTGTTGGGGATTTTCTTCCTCAATAGGAAAGCTATCTTCTATTCCATTAACAGAGGAGATGGAAGTTGATTCAGGTTGATTGATAAAAAAATAATATATACCTCCTAAACCAAATATGGCTACAACTAATACGTAAATCCACTGCTCTTTCAACCAGTCTTTCAAAATGAATCCATCCTTTCTTATGGCATATTTTTTTATAACCTTTCATAAGGTAATTAGAGAA
>JAQSXG010000685.1 GCA_029256785.1 Neobacillus sp. | reverse complement strand
TCACGGTCTATGGCAATTCTCATAGGAAGTATTGTAGCCATGAATGTTATGTGGCTGATCGTTTTGGAGGTGACCAGGATGAGTGAAGACCAGTTTCGTAATGAAATGTTATATCAGACCACAATGAGTCTTGCTAGAACAACTGCATCAAATAAAAACAAACAGATTACTTGCTTTACTGGCAAAATCCAATGTGGTAAATGCGGATATAAATGCAGCCGTAGGAACATTCCTCACAGTAAAACAACAGAAAGAGCATCTTATAAGAGGTGGTTATGTAATGCCCGTGAACCAAGGGGATCAAGTTCTGTGATTTGCATCCAGTCGATGAGGATTTATTGAGGACAGCTTCAGCGTTTGTCTTAGAAGAAAAGGAACTGGATGAAGGCAGATTTCAAAGGGAAATCGATACAGTTTTAGTTTTCGATGATAGGATAGAATTTCACTTTAAGAACGGAAAGATAAAGAATGGGGCAAGGGATTACTCCTCAATGCCAAGGGGAAGAACCTGCTTTACAGGAAGGATTAAATGTGGAAGATGCGGATCCAATTGCATTCGATATAGAAAAGGAACTGGAAACAGTCACCGATGAAATGTCGATCTTGGTGGAAATGACACAAAGCATTATTGCAGAGATTGCAGGAACGGTACTCGATCAGGACAATTACGAAAAACGCTATAACAGCCTGGTCGACAGGTATGAAGAGAAGAAAATCAGATACGATGAACTGACCGTTGTCATTGCGGATAAGCAGGCAAAGAGTGAAATCATCGGAAACTTCATCAAGTCGTTAAAGAAAATGGATGGAATGGTGGAAACGTTCAATGAGAGCTTATGGGGTGGAATGGTAGAATACGCAACAGTTTTTAATAAGAAGAAAGTGGTTTTTACTTTTAAAGGTGGGATTAAAATTACAGTAGAGTAAGCTAAGAGCCGATTCGAAAACTTCAGGGACGGAACGGAAATTAGAGTTATATGATAAGGCGGTAAAAACTTAGCCAACTGGAAGAAAATCCTGTTGGCCTGTTTTATTGAGGGAAAGCAATATTACCAAGAAGCTATCCTCCTCTTATAATCTTACGTTAACTTAGATTTAAAACTTACCCAACCTAAACCATATTAACACATCACCTACTATAAAGAGATCCGTTATGATACAGAGATTTTTTCTGCTATTAATATTTTTTATCTTTCTTCAATTATTGTCAATACAAATAATACATCAGTAATGGAATGGTATATTGTATACACTATTGTATATATATTATGGCAATTTTCTGAGATTGCTGGATTACATCTAGGTCGACTACTCAACCTTGATTGTGTTTTTCGGTTAGTGGGAACATATCGAGGGGTGGAAATAGGACCGTGAATTGAATTAGGGTCTAGTGGACAGAATAGATGATATCCTTATGCTTATTGTTAATAACAATTTCAATCTCATAATACTTATATAGTTGTTTAAATAAACTAGTACGATATAACATTTATAAAAAAACCACGGGAGTTTCCTTTTACTTTTTCTGCATAAATATAATAGAATTTAACAAATAAACGAGGTGAATATATGATAGGATCAGGGCTTAAAAAGCTAGCAAATGACAGAAAATTAAAAGTTGCAAACGGTGTTGTTTATGGTTACATTAATGGATTCATGTCAACATTAGATGAGGGAATGGGATTTAAGCGGATATGTATTTCCTTTTCGGCACCAAATGCAGAAACAATCTTAGCAATTCAAAAATCATTATCAGACACAAAACTGCTGAACAAACAATATCGTTTACAAGATATTGGCTTACAAGATAATTACATGGTTCTTGGATTCTTCGATAATCCAGGAACTATGAAATGCATAAATTCGTTTATTGATTGGTATTATCCAGAACTAAAAGAAACTGGTGCACTTGGCTCTGGCTATTGTTCTCACTGTAATCAAAAGCTAATGGAAAGCGATACAACAACTAAACTAATTAACGGTATAGCCTTTTGTATGCACTGCCACTGTGTGACTGATATCCAACATGAATTCAAGCTAGATAAAGAGGAAACAAAAGATGAATCATCTTACATTTTTAGAGGTACAGTTGGTGCACTTATAGGAGGTATTATTGGTTCAATTCCATGGGCAATTTTATATGCATTAGGCTGGTTTGTTGGTTGGCTTGGTTTGCTTATTGGCTTTACTGCAAAAAAAGGATATACACTGCTTGGTGGTAAAATAAAGCGTGTTAGTATTCCAATTTTACTTTTTGTTGTAATTGTTTCAGTGTTATTCGCTCAGCTTTTGGGTGATGTATTTTCACTTGGCTATATGATTTTAAACGGTGAGATTGAAGGCACAAAATTTTCAGATATTCCTCTAATTTTCACACAAAGTTTATTTTTAGATTCTGAGTATCTAGCTGAGTTCTTTAAAAATGTTGTAATCGGTTTTGTGTTTGCCATGATTGGAGCTTATAGTATATTTAGAGAAATTCATGCAGAAACTGCAGATAATATAATTATTGATTTAGAATAATTATTTTACTTGAAGCAAAAAAATTCATTTTGCTGAAAGGTCTGCAATAGCGGAGGTTTTGTTGTGGCTGAAAATTAAATCACTATATCCACTACCCCATTGTCCCCACGTCCCCCCTTGTCCCCAGGTAATTTCCTCTAAATCACTATATCCACTACCCCATTGTCCCCACGTCCCCCCTTGTCCCCAGGTAATTTCCTCTAACCTGTACCACATCTTTTTTAGGGCGGTGCCAAGACATGAAAATTAGGCAAATCATAAATTTTGAAAAAAATAATATGAATAAAATTCGATTTATAATGAATTACAGAATAGTGCCAGTATATTTAACTGCAGTAACAATTTGTATTATTATAATAAGTGTAATCATGAGTATTGATGAAATAAAATATACTCCAATTTCTATTGTACTTTTTTCTTTAATTGGTATTTTCTCTGTACTTTTATTATCGTTCGTAATTATGGAAATAAGTACGAGGAGCGAGAACATTGTCAAAAATTAGTTTACAGGATTTGGTGGTAGTATTAAAGAGTGATGTAGTAAAAAATAATTCATGTATTGAAATGAACTTTTGTATTGATAATGATAAAGAATATGTAGATTGCTGGCTTGGGAAAATGCAAGATAGAGATAAACGTGGAAAAGAAGTATATTGGTATGGATTAGTACCAGATGGCTCACAAGCATATGATTATGATAAGTTAGATGATTTTCTAAATGCTAAGGTTTATCATGGTAAAAGTTTGTATGATGCTATTGAACAAATAACCCGGTACTCATTAGATGGGTGTAGTATAGATAAAAGATTACCAGATTATATTAATGGTTATGACAAAAGCCCTAGGTGTTGCTCCTATATGAAAAACTTGTATATTAAGTTGGTAAACCAAAATAAATCTTCATTGTTAATATTTATTTCCGGGCTATTTCTACAAATAATTACATGGCCATTTCTATTTTCATTTGGCATAAAATATCATCTAAATGAACAAATAATGCAGCTTTTTACAATAGTATCAGCAATATGGTTTTTCATTCCCCTTATATCTATTGGCGCAATAATCATTGCTGTTAATCAGATTCGAAAAAGGATTTCATTAGGATTTCCAATTATAGGACTTATAATAAATATCATTTGGCTTATTCTTTTTTCTTTTGTTGCTTACCTTGTATTTGTGGTTAAAATATCAGTTTAAAATTATTAATAGAAGCATAGCTAAAGTTAGGAACATATTTAATGGTGTAACAGCGCCAAACTATATAAAAAATACTGCACAAACGAAAAGAACCATTGAATAAGAAACCGACCCAAAAGAGCCTTAGGGTCGGTATTTGTTTGGGGTAGGGGTTAGAGAAACATTGTCATATAAATCGGTAGATAAACAATCCCTTCTTTAATCATTACATCCTTGGAGTAAAGGATGTATGCATTTCCAATCTTGGATGCGAACTTATTTTTAAACTTATCCAAAGAAGAATGGGAGGTATTATTGCCCGATTTCACCTCAATCGGTGTGATTTTCTTTTTTTCTGTTATTAGAAAATCAATCTCCATATGGTTTTCGCGTCTCACTTTGTCGTTACGGGAATAGAAATAGAGCTTATAACCATTTCGGCGCAGCATCTGTGCGGCAATATTCTCCATAATCATTCCTTCGTTAATGCCCAGCTTATCAAAGAGAATTGCTTTGTAAAGATCGTTTTGGGTGTAAGGGCTATCTATAAATGTGTGAGTGATCAGAAGTCCTGTATCTGCCATATAACACTTCTGCGTTGCGTGATCCGAGCTTAGAGCCAGACCGACATTCGGGTCGGTTGCGTTAAAGCAGGCATTGACGATCATCGCTTCATTAAGCCAAACAAAGGAATCCTCGTAGCTTCTGAAACGAGCTTGCTTGGAGATGGAGGACAGATGATATTTTTTTTCTTTCTTTGAGAGCTGCCCCGGTATTCCGTCAAACACGGCAAAAACCTTATCCTCATAGCCTTCCGCAAACTTAGAAACGTCGTCACGGTATAATTTTAATATCCGTCTCTTGACAATATCAACCGATTCAAAATCCTTTGTTTGAACATATTCCAGCACCGCTTGCGGCATTCCTCCGACAAGAATATACTGTCGGAAGTCATTCATGATTTTTCTGTGAAGTGTCTGACCAAGCGGAGTCTTGGTATCAAAGCATTGCTTAATAAGCGGAACGGTAGCAAGGTCACTGAGCGCCCACATAAATTCCTCAAAGTCAAGAGGAAATAACTCGATATGTTCTTCCTCCGAGGGGATAATAATATCCTGAACATTCTTTTTCAAACGTATCAAAGAGCCGGTTTCAATGTAGTCATACCGTCCGTCTGCGACAAAATATTTGATAAGCTGCCTTGCCCGCGGAAACTGCTGTATTTCGTCAAATATTATGACGGATTCTCTTTTGTGCAGGGAGGTTGAGTAGAAAGCCGACAGCTTTGCGAAAAATAAATCGAGATTAGCGCTGTCATGTTCAAATAAATCCAAGATATCTTTCGGTGCATTACCGAAGTCGATAATGATATGGCTCTTATATTCGTTCTCAGCAAATAGCTTACAGAGAAAGCTCTTGCCAACGCGACGCGCACCGTCTATCATTAGCGCGGAAGCTCCGTCACTCTGTTTCTTCCATGTCAGCAGATTATCATATATTTTTCTATTTAAGACTGTGGAATTTTTTTTAGCACTCAATTTTCATACCTCCTCAAGGTAATAGCATACCCAGAATAG
>JAQSXG010000684.1 GCA_029256785.1 Neobacillus sp. | reverse complement strand
CACTTCTCGCTCATTTTTACTAAGAACCCAACCAAGACCTTTATTTTGCTTGCCATAGTATCCCTTGGCAATAAACCTGTGCTGTTCATCGACAAGCTTGATCATACTGCCTTCCTCACTTAACTCATTCGGATTAGCAATGGATTCTTTAGAAATTAGTGGATATCCACTTTTATATTTATTAACAAACTTTGGTTTCACTTTTAAACTGATTTCTTTTTTCATGATTTCATCCCATCGTATTATATTGCCTTGCTACCATTTTACACAGTCCTTCACCAAATAAAACGTCCTGTGAATACTGCTATATCATAACATTCTTTAATCATTTATAAAAAAAGAACCTACCCTCGCTTATGGTCTGCGTTCACAATGTGTTCAAAACTTTTTTGCAGTATTGTGAACACTTGAACAAACTATCCTCAATTCAAACTAAATTTGCTATATTAGCAATGTACTTATTATATAAAACTTAATAAACAAGGAGATGCTTTAAATGTTTACAAATTTTTTAAGAGAAAATAAGATAGCTGCTGGAATTTTAACTGTTATTCGCTTATATCTAGGATACAATTGGTTCACAGCCGGTTTTCATAAAATTACAGGTGGCTTCGACGCTTCAGGCTTCTTAAAAGGCTCGATCGCAAATCCAGTAAAAGGTCCTGGTGGCAACGCGGTTTATGGCTGGTATGTAAATTTCCTAGAAGGCTTTGCACTACCAAATATTGATGTATTCAACTTTATCGTACCTTGGGGCGAAACATTAATCGGACTTGGATTATTATTAGGTTGCTTAACTACAGCTGCAATGTTCTTTGGTCTAGTTATGAACTTCTCTTTCTTCTTAGCAGGTACAGTATCACACAACCCTACAGATATCTTTTTAGGCTTCATCATCTTGACTGCAGGGTATAATGCAGGTCGTATTGGTCTTGATCGTTGGGTAGTACCTTTCATGCGTAAAAATGTTTTTAAAGGAAAAACTACGGCAAAACAACATGCTTAAATAAAAATTGCCTCAATCATTTGATTGGGGCAATTTTTTACGTTCTAATAAATATTATCTTCTTCACCATTTTCAAAACCGACTCGATTTTGGTACCAATTCGTTACTTGAGTGAGTATGGAAAAGACAAGGAAGAAATTCATTGCCCATACGCTGACAAACGGGGCAATTCCTCCGAATTCAATGCCATGATACCCTTTAAGTTCAATCACAATCATCGATTCAATAACAATAAGAACAAAACCTAAAACACCCGCAACCGCCATCCTTATCATTTCCTTATCCCTCCATATTCTCCCTATTACTCTTGTTATCCCTTTGGCAAATATATCAACGCTATAAATATGTCTATTCTGTGAACTTCTATAGTCTAATTATATTGCAAATATTGAATAAACAACAACTATTTTGAAAAAAATTTACTATTATCTTTTGGTCACACAAAAAACAGCCCCACAATGCTGTGATGGCTGTTAACATTTCTTTATTTTTATAAACTCTTCAATAGATAAGATGGTTTCCTTTATTCCCAATTCACTTGCCAATTGTGTTATTCCAGGTGCTTCTACATGTGCCTCTCGCAAAATATCCTTTTGTGAAAAAACAGAACGGGTATCTCCATCAAGAAGGACCTTCCCTTCACTTAAGACAATCGTCCGTTCAAAGTTCTCAGCAACAAAGTCCATATCATGAATAATCGTCATAACAAGTTTGTTTTTTGCTTTTAAAAAGTTGATTACATGGCGAATCTTCTCTTTACCCGCATGATCTTGCGCAATCGTAGGCTCATCCAAAATAATGATATCAGTATCCATGGCAACGACAGAGGCGATGCAAAGCAGCTTCTTCTCCGATAAACTTAAATCATGGGGATTCATGTCAGCTTTATCTGAAAGTCCAGCCATCGCTAAAGCATGAAGTGCCTTCTGTTTCGCCACTTCTTTATCCATTTTAATCATCAGTGGACCGAACATGACTTCATCTAGTACTCTTTGTTTAAAAATCTGATCATTTGGATTTTGAAAGACGAGGCCGATTGTTTTAGCCAATTCAGCCGCAGTCACTTTTTTTGCATCAATACTCCTTATTAAAATTTCTCCGTCATAGGGTTTCAATAATCCTTTTAACAACTTTACAAGCGTCGTCTTTCCCGCACCGTTTTGGCCAATAATCGCAGTTGTCCGTTGGTCAAAGGCTAAATGAATATCCGAAAGAATGGCTGTTCCTTTTTCATATGCAAAAGTGAGATTGGAAACATTAATCATTCCCCTTACCCCCTAAAACGGATAGTGCGTCCTCTAATGTTACGGGGTAAAAGTCACCCTTTTTAACCCCCAATGCCTTGCAGACACGGGTATATACAGGTGCAACCACACCATACTCCTCCAAATCCTCCCTCGAAAAAACCTTTTCCGGGGAATCAAACTCAACTATTTCTCCTTTATCAAGTAACAGTACCCGATCACAAAACTGAGCAACCTTCTCCATCTTATGTTCCGCCATAATAACCGTTATCCCCTGCTGGCTCAAGTTTTGTATCGCACGGAACACTTCCTCCGAACCTTCGGGATCTAGCTGTGAGGTCGGCTCATCAAACACCAACACATCCGGTTTTATGGCAATAATACTCGCGATCGCCATCCGTTGCATTTGCCCGCCTGAGAGGTCAAATGGATAATGGTCCTTTACATGCTCGAT
>JAQSXG010000074.1 GCA_029256785.1 Neobacillus sp. | reverse complement strand
ACCGGACACGGATCTCCATTAAATCCTCCTCCCATCATAAAAATAATATGAAGATTAAAAGAAAAGATGATATATATAGAAAAAAAACCTACAGGTTAGTAGGTTTCTACGTATATTCTTCTATAATTTTAATTTATCTTTGATCAGCCATGCTGCACCGATTACCCCTGCATCATTTCCTAATGTTGCAAGTGCTAGCTCTGTAGAATTTCTTACAGCAGAGAATGCAAACCTAGAAAAGTTTTCATTAACGGATTTCAGTAAAATTTCACCTGCTTTTGAAACACCACCACCAAGAACAATCTTTTCCGGATTTAGCGTATTAGCAATATTCGCTAAGGATAAACCTAAATGGAAGCAAACCTCGTTTACTACTTTTATTGCGATTTCGTCACCGTCACGTGCCATATCAAATACCTCTTTAGCTGTAATTTTGCCATTCTTAGCAAACAATTCAACCAGCTTTCCAGAGGATTCTTGTTTGGCAACTTCGGTTGTTGCTAAGCGGACAATACCTGTAGCAGAAGCAACGGTTTCGAGACAACCTTTTTTCCCACAATTACAAGGTGCTCCATCAAATGGTTTCACAGTAATATGGCCGATCTCACCTGCAGCGCCATTGGCTCCCTGAACGATACTACCGCCAGAAATAACCCCGCCTCCTACACCGGTTCCAAGTGTTACACAAACAAGGTTCCTTGCACCCTCACCGGCACCCATCCACATTTCACCTAAGGCAGCACAATTGGCATCATTTTCAACCGCAGCTGGTAGTAAAGTCAATTCTTCAAGGCTCGCTCTTAATGGGAAGTTATCCTTCCAGCCCAAGTTTACGACATTTAAAATAACTCCTGTTTTATAATCAACTGGTCCAGGTGCACCCATGCCAATTCCAACTAATTTTGTTTTAGGATAATTGAGTTCAGCTAGTTTTTCATTGATCGAATCAGCAATATTTTTTGTAATATTAAGACCTTCATTAGAATTGTCTGTGGGAATCTCCCATTTATGAAGGATATTTCCTTGTAAATTAATAAACGCAAGCTTAGTTGTCGTCCCACCAAGATCTACACCAGCAATCCATTTTTCTGACATTCTATCACCTATTCCTCTGATCTTTTTCTCTTTGAAATTGTATTTCTTGACGAAGGATTAAAAGCGCTGTCGAATACTCTCTAGGCTCAATCAGCTGAGATTGATATAGCTCCTTTAATTCAGCCTCCATTAGTTCAAGATCTGCTACTCTGTCGCCAACGTAAATAAATGTTCCGTATTGTTTTAAGAATTGTTGTATTTCATAAATTGATTTCATTTCTATCCCTCTACTATCTTATTGAAGAACTATCACATCCAAAAGTATACCCCAAGCAAACTTCACCCTCAAGCGAATCTTCTTAGTGTTATAAATTGTCCATGTTCTTGTCATTATTAAATTTGATATTCCATATACCTTAAGTAAGGGACAACCACATAAATATAAAATTTAGGGATGGGATACTCGTGAAAAAATTAAGCGCCGTGCTAACCATATTAATCGTCTGTATTCTTGCTGTTAGTTTATATAAGTATAAAAATCCGCCTGCCCAAGAAAGCATTACTTTTTTTCCAATCGATCCTAAGGTGAATTTCCTCAAAGCAGAAACGATTCTTTCGCCACTAAATAAACCAGGTAATATAATATTGTGGACTATCCGTTCCACACTAGATCAAAAGGCGTATTTACGTCAGGATGCAGGTCTGTTATTTTCAAATGGTCGATTAGCAAGTAAACTTAGTGAGTGGAAACAAAATACCGCAGTTAGTATCCAAGATAGCCAAGTCTCTACAGAAAAAAGTACATTATTACAAGCCATCACCTTTCACCACGCTGAACTTCATGGAAAAGGAAAGCAAATTTCCAGTTCACAAGCAATGTCATCAGATCAATTGTACGTAGTTCATTCAAATCCAATAAAAACATTCCGCCAACCAAGTAGTAAGGACGACGAACAATGGAAGAAACGATTAGATTCGGAAACGGAAAGAATGCTTCAATTAAGCTGGAACAAAGGGATTCGCCATTTTTCTATCCCCCTGAAAAATTACGAAGCACTCCCACTTAGTCAATTTCATGAAAAAGCAAAGAATACATTACCTGGTTTTAACAATACAGAAACAGCAAGAATCGTAGGCAACCTATGGGAGGGATTATATAAAAACTATATACTTGGAATAAAAAAAACGGACGGTACAATTGTAAGCCCATTAGGCAGTACCATCCCACTTATATTGTTAGCCAATGATAAAACGCATTTGTTAGTACTAACGGAGACAGGGAAAGGAGAGCCGATTCTCCTCCGCCAAATTATTCTAGAAGCTGATTAATTAAATTTGAATTTTCCCTTAACCGAGGGTCTAATTCAAATGCCTTCTCAGCATTTATTTTTGCTTGTTCCAAATTACCCTCTTTTAAGTAAATGAGTGCAAGATTATAATATGCTTTTGGAAAATTCGAAGACAATTGAATCACTTTTTTATAATGGGCTTTCGCTTCTTCATGCATACTCAGCTCTTCTTCAACGAAGGATAATGTAAAATAATATTCAGGTGACGGATTGTTTATTTCCATTTCGAAATCCTTCATGATCTTATATGCTTTTTGGTACTGTCCTTGTATAATATAATCTTGTGCTAAAAGAGTAATACTTTCATTCATTGTCTCATCCTTTATTTCTTCACTAAAGGAGTATGCAATTGTAGCCCAAATAACAGAGATAGATAGAATTAAGAAGACGACCTGTAATAAAGGTTTCTTAACCTTTGGAAAATGCACCACTCCTGTTGCGAGGAATCCTCCAGCGAGTCCACCTAAATGTGCTGCGTTATCAATAATTGAAAAGGAGAACCCAAGTATTAGGTTAAAGGCAAGAACCATAAAAACGCTGGTACCCATTGTTCGAAAAAAAAGCTTTGGATAAATAAGACAAAAATAAAGTAATGCACCAAAGCAGCCATAGATAGCGCCGCTTGCACCTGCTGAAACAATAGGACTAAAAATAAAACTAGCAATTACCCCTGTTACCCCTGCAAATATGTAAATAAATAAAAAGCGAAAATTACCAAAGACGTTTTCTACTAAAGTTCCAATAAAGTATAGAGCAATCGTATTCATCACCAAATGTAAAAATCCAATATGTAAGAAAATCGGTACAAAGAAGCGCCACCACTCTCCGTCAATAATATAAGGATTGAACTTTGCCCCAAATTTAATTAGCGTAGTAGTATCCGTGCTACCGCCCTGCATCTCCAACATGGAAAACATGGCAATTTGAATGAATATGAAGATATAAGTAAAAAAAGGTTTCCCATTTGTGAAAATCTCTTTTTCTTTTTTGGCCTTTTTTATAGCATATCCTAAGGCTAGCTTCTTTTGAACCTCTATCTCCTGTTCCGTATATTCATCCTTAATTTCAAGAGTAATAATACTCGCAATTCCCTCTGAGAGAAGTTGAAATCCTTTCTCGTAGTCACCACTTGTTAACAAGTACGAACTAACTTCTGTTTTATTTCTATCCGGAAAGACAAATGGCTTAGCAAGTCGAAATTCATAGTCATCGACTGGGGGAAATTGGCTTATATAAATATTAACAACCTTGATATCATTCCTACCTATTTGTTTACGAATTCTCTCCCCGTTTGTTGCTGTAGATTCGATATCTCCTTGCATAGAATTACTCCAGTCCAAATCATGTCGCAGCAAACGGACAATGGGAGCTTTTTTATTTTCTATTTTTTCTAGCCATAGTTCTTTATTATTTTCAAATAATTGGATAATTCGGTACTCTTGATTGGAGATAAAATAATAAGCCAACCTCCAAAAAACATAATCCTCCCGATTGTTCAATCTCTCTCCTACTTTCTCGTTCAATTAATTCATTTAACTTATCCTTAATTATATACGAAAAGGAAGATCAGCAAAATAAACAAACAAAAAACCATCTGTGGTTTTCACCATTCAGATGGTCCTCCGGCAGATGGTCTGCCAAAAACAGTCTGCATCATCTTATCTTTTACTCCTGGGAAGCTCATAATAGAACCTACTGCCATATTACGGAGCCAACCTGATCTCAGTAAAACATTAATAATCCTAAATCTAAAGCGATAGGCAAAATACCCAATAGAACCAATCATAAAAATAGATGTAAGCATTCGAGACATTTCATCATCCTCCTATCCATATAGTGCGATAGGAGGATGTATTTTATCCCTAAATTAACATTATTTATATTAATATTTACTAAATACCGGCTCCATCGTTCGCTTTAAGACATTTACAGAATTTTCAAATTTCTGCTTTTCTTCATCATTTAAATCAAGTTCCACAACTTGTCTAATTCCGCTATGATTAACTACTGCAGGCACCCCAATATAAATATCTTTTTGTCCATATTCCCCGTCTAGATAACAAGAAACGGTTAAAACGGAATTCTCATCCTGTAAAATTGCCTTTGTTAGCCGAACAAGCCCCATCGCAATACCATAGTAAGTTGCACCTTTTCGCTCGATGATATGATAGGCAGCGTCCCTAACATTAACAAAGATATTATCCAGATCCTCTGGCTTATAGTCTCGCTTATTTTTTGACCATTCTGAGATTTTTGTACCTGCAATATCTGCGTGGCTCCAAACTGGAAGTTCTGTGTCACCATGCTCTCCAATAATATAAGCATGAACATTTCTTGTATCTACGTCGAAGTATTCACCAAGCAAGAATCGGAACCGTGCAGTATCTAAGATTGTCCCCGAACCAATCACCCGCTCTTTTGGCAATCCTGAAAATTTCCATACAGCGTATGTTAAGATATCTACAGGATTTGTTGCTACTAGGAATATTCCATCAAAGCCACTAGCCATGATTTGTTCAACAATCCCTTTAAATATTTTCGTATTCTTTTCTACTAGGTCCAATCGTGTTTCACCAGGTTTTTGGCTTGCACCTGCTGTTATAACTACAACGTCCGCTTGACTGCAATCCGCATAACTGCCATACCAAATCTTTGTCCGCGAAGGAGAAAAAGGCAGCCCGTGATTTAGATCCATTGCATCTCCCTCTGCTTTTGCCTCATTTAAATCAATTAAAACAAGCTCCTCGGTAATTCCTTGGTTTAATAGTGCAAAGGCATAACTTGAACCGACGAACCCCGTACCAATAAGCGCAACTCGATTAACTTTTACCATGAAAACTCCTCCTTTATATGTAGTCCGTGTTAAACTTAATAGTAGATTAGCAATATTATTTATCAGTCAGTCCAATTTTAATAAAGTAAGTTTTTTATGATAATTGAATAACTGCCATTGCTAGCAATGCTGCGATTAATCCAGATAAGAAATTCACCATATCATTATCCACCAATCTGTAACCTTTTATTCTAACTGTTGGCCTTTGACAATGGTTCTTCTTTTCTGTTTCAATTCCGCACTTACTACAAGTATAAACCTTTTGGTAAAAGGCACCAAATAATGTGTCAATGATATTACCAATAAAACCAAAAAGAAAAACAATGAATAGGTGATATATATTCAATGGAAACAGCAGAAAACTTACCAAAGCAACTAACAGAGTACCTAATAGTGCGGCTGTACTGCCTAAAATACTCATTGCACCTGATGTACCTTTTTCAACTCGTCTAAAAGTACGTATGTATATTGGTTTTTTTTTGCTTAAGGAGCCGATTTCGGATGCCCAAGTATCAGAGTTAGCACTTGCAAGGGCCACGGTAAATCCTACCAGCAATACAATGGATGATTCAAAGTAATAAAAAATACTGAACAGTGCTGCTGTTCCTCCATTTGCAACTACTTGTCGCCAATCTCGCCTTGCACCCTTTTCTAATCTTTCTTCCATTTCCCTTTTCGCTAAACTTTTATATTTAGACCAATAGGTGGACGAAGCAAAAAACACCCCAAGAAGAATTAGTCCTTTTATGTCAAACCCCAGATAGATAGCTATGCCAACAAAGATTGCAGCAACAGCTCCAGAAGCACTGAGAGACCGAACTCTATAACCGGCAAAGCCCCCTAAACTAATAATTGAAATGACAATTAACGCTTCAATCATATGTATGCATTACCTCAATATCAGTAATAATTTTCGAAACAGGTAAATCATGTTTTTCGATGGTAAATTGAGGAATTACTTGGAAGTGAAATGCAAGGGATAGTGTCTTCCCTGTGTAGTCAGATAAAAAACGGTCATAGTATCCGCCACCAAAGCCTAGACGGTATCCTTTTGTTGTGTAAGCTAAGCCTGGAACAATTAATAAATCAATATCCTTTGAACTAGTTTCAGCGGTCAGAGCTTCGTTTGGTTCAAGTAACCCAAAGAATACAGATTCTAATTGAGAAAACTCTGTCAAGGTTCGAAACGTTAACTGCTTTTTACTTGGAATACACTTAGGGACGACAACCTGTTTCCCTAACTCCCACGCTTTTCGAATAATTTGATAGGTATCAACCTCAGGCTGTTTTGAGACAGTTATGCCGATAACATTAGCTTGTTTCCAGTCTATATCCTCAAAGAGTGCCTTTGAAATTCTATAAGAATAGTCTTCGTAAAGCGGTTTTGAAAGCTCGTCGAGTTTCTCCTTCATTTGTTTGCGAATGGTCATTTTATCATTCAAAGGAAATCCTCCTCACTTTTTTAGACAACAAAAAAACAGTAGGAAGCCCTACTGCTTATTTTGTTTCACGGTGTGCTGTTGAACGCTTTTCTCTTGGGCAATATTTCTTAAGCTCAAGACGATCTGGGTTGTTACGTTTATTTTTTGTTGAAATATAGTTACGATCTCCACACTCAGTGCAAGCTAACGTAATATTTACACGCATGTCAATTTCCCTCCAAACGATTATGCTAGTTCGTTCATACGACTTTTCTATAATATCATTTTTCAAAAGGAAATGCTAGTACATATTAAAGAAAAGTAGAAGCGCCTGGTTCAGGGATGACAGGCATAAGACGAGCTGACAAGAAGGTTGTTTTTTAACCTTCTTGTCAGCCTGGCTTATGACCCCGAGTCCCTAGGCGCTGTAACTAGACATTTTCAAAGTACTTTACTGAAAAAAATCAAGTAGAAATCTCACTATCTAATACTCGCTTATTAAGTAGTGTATCTTCAAAAACACGTGTTGTTTGAGAAGCAATATTTTTCCAGCCATATAAACTTTTTACAATCTTCATTCCCCTATTTCCTATTTCCTGAGCATTCTGAGGACTTCTAAGAAGAATATTAATATTCTCCATGACACTTATTGCATTACCAGGAACCATTAATAATCCTGTTTGCAAATGTTGGACAATCCCCTTTAGACCACCAACCTCCGAAACAACCGTTGGTTTACCAAGAATCATTGCTTCTAATGCCACAATACCAAATGGCTCATAAAGACTGGGAAAAATGGCTAATTCACTTCTTGTTAGCAAGCCATTTCTCTGTTCATCCGAAACATAACCAATGAAGGAAAGAAAATTCTCTAATTCTTTCTCCCTTACCTGTCGACGGTAATTTTCAAGCATTGGTCCCTTTCCTGCAACAACAAAATAAATATTCTGTCCAGTTTCTTTTGCAAGCTCTGCTGCTTCAATAATTGTTTCATACCCTTTTTCTTTTACCATTCTACCTACTGAAAAGATATACTTTCTATTCCTTAAAAAGGGGAAGTATTCCTCAACATCCATGTCTATTTCCATCTGTTCGACCCCATTAGGAATGACTGCTATTTTTTTAGATGGTGCTTGATAAATAGTCAATAATTCTTCTCTCATATATTCACTACAAGCAATTAGTTGATCTGACTCCTTTATTAGTTGAAGCTCTTTTGCATGGATAAACTGTTGCATTTCGGTGTATATACCATTATTTCTGCCATGCTCTGTAGCATGGATTGTCGATAGTAAGGGAATAGATAACGTTTCTTTTATGACAATAGCGGACGTCCCCACCAGCCAATCATGGGCATGGATAATATCGAACTTCAACGAATCCGCCATCTTTTCTACTTTAAGAGCGATAGCTAAATTCAAGCCTGCAATCCAATTAAGAAAATTATCATCATAATTGTTCAGCGGCGTGACACGGTGAACATGCACCTCATTTAATCGTTCATAGGAAGGATGCTCATTAACTCCCGCGGTGATTACATGAACCTCATGACCCATTCTGACTAACTCTACTGCTAGACCATTAACATGCCTAGAAAGCCCGCCAACTACATTCGGAGGATATTCCCAACTTAGGATTAGAATTCTCAAATTCCAACCAGTTTGCTTCCCATTGACCTCTTTAGGTATACTCCTATTCATTGTTTTTCTCCATCACTTTTGCTTCTCCATAATAACTATACGTGCTTACACGATCTACCCATTTTGGCCGCCAATTTTCGAGCTGTTGATGCTGCGAGAGATGGTGGTATATCTCACTTCCATTCGAAAGTGTAATAGGTGGAGTTTGAATCGTATTTGACCTTAGTATCGGTAAAAAGTCTTTTTCATTGAATTTGACACCTATTTCAGCAATATAGTTCCTATTTGCAATTAAGCCCTTAATAAACCAATATCCATTAGCAAACGGGACAGCAATCTCATAGAAATGATGAGCATTATTTCCATTGAAGATGATGTCGGTTACATCATAGATCCTAACTACTTGGACGAGATCATCTAACCTTTTATTATAATATAGCTGGATGACTGAACCTGGAGTCTCCGTTACTTCCCATATTAATATAACCCTGCTCGGCGAAATAAGTTTCGCTTGGAGTTCGCCCTTTAATGGAGCAATATCTATGGTATGTTCCTTACTCGTAGGATTTGTATCCTCCAATTTAGAGTTATTTTCCTCCGCTTCATTACTTTCTTGCATATTGACCCACTTGTTCCATCGGTACTGCACTCTTCCTACGGTAGTATTTAACTCAGAGGCGATTTTTCTAAAAGATAAACCATCCTCTCTTAATTTAATAATTTCTTCTATCATTGTAATTCCTCCATTCTGCAGTCAATCACACTATGCAAAAGTATCCGAAATATTCCTATAATTTCAATGGTACCATCTGCAGAAGAACTGTCAATAAACGCATTTTGTCGTATTCTGCCAGACCTCCGATACAATTCGACATACTAAAAAAGATGAGTGCTCATCAAACAAGCCTCATCTTTATATATTACGTATTCAATTCATACCGTTTTCCTGTTACGAGATAGATTACATTTTCAGATATATTCGTAGAATGGTCTGCGATTCTCTCAATAAATCTGCAAACAAATGAGAGTTGGATGATCTGGTTTGTGGCGTTAGGGTTTTCAGGGACTAAACCTATTAATTCATGGACTAAATAACCGAACATTTTATCCACTTCATCATCCTTCTCTGCACATTTTTGTGCTAGTAGAATATCTTCAGAAATATATGCCTTGATTGACATAGATAACATTTCTAGTGCTGTATCCATCATTTTCTGTAGCTCTACAATTTCCTTGATATGCATTTCATTCCCAATATGAATAGCTGCCTTTGCAATATTTACAGCCATATCTCCCATACGCTCTATTTCGGAAGATACTTTTAAGGCAACATTGATTGATCGAAGATCTCTAGCTACAGGAGACTCTCTTGTAATTAATAACAATGCCTTATCATGAATTTCATGCTCTAAGGCATTTATCTGACTGTCACTATGGATCACAAGGTTAGCTTTCTCACTATCTTGGTTAACAAGTGCGCTTAATGAGTTTTTTATTGCCTGCTCTGCTAAACCTTCCATTTCTAATAGCTTTTCTTTTAAATGCACTAACTTATTATCAAATTTTGACCGAGTACTCATTTTTCCACCTCATCATCCGAATCTTCCGGTAATATAGTCTTCTGTCCGCTTATCCTTAGGCATAGAGAAAATTTTATTGGTTTCGGAGTATTCTACCACTTCACCATTTAAAAAGAATGCGGTCTTATTAGATATACGAGCAGCTTGCTGCATATTATGAGTGACAATGATAATACTAAAATTTGACTTTAGTTCTTGAACTAATTCTTCTACCTTTAACGTTGAGATCGGGTCTAAGGCAGACGTAGGTTCATCCATTAAAATAACATCTGGCTCAATTGCTAAGCAGCGGGCAATACACAAACGTTGCTGCTGTCCTCCTGATAGCCCATAAGCATTTTGATTTAAACGATCCTTCACTTCATCCCAAATTGCAGCACCTCTCAAACTTTGTTCCACAATTTGGTCGAGTGTCTTTTTGTCACGTATACCATGAATTTTCGGGCCATATGCCACGTTTTCATATATAGATTTTGGGAATGGATTAGGCTTTTGAAACACCATCCCAACCTTTGTTCTTAATTCTTCCACCTGGTATGATTTATCTAGAATATTTCTGTTTCGGTATAATATTTCACCAGACGTGCGAACAATAGGTATCATTTCTATCATTCTATTTAATGTCTTAATATAGGTTGATTTCCCGCATCCAGACGGCCCAATGATAGCAGTCACTTCATTTTCTACAATATCAAGGTCAATATTTTTCAGAGCATGATTGTCTCCATACCATAAATTCAAATTGCTAGTCTTGTAAACCAGTTGTTTTGCCTCTTGATTAACGAATGAAGCAGTTGCTGATGTTGTATTCATTATGTTTCCTCCTCAATCTAGCTATTAATATCTTTTCTGAAATTTATTACGGATTAACACGGCGATTGAATTCATGAAAAGTAATAGAGCTAGTAAGACGATGATTCCTGCTGCCGCGAGCGCATGGAACTCTGCTTGTGGCCTGCCTGTCCAGTTGTATATCTGCATTGGTAATACGGTAATCATATCTAGTAATGATTTAGGTAAAAAGGCAAGGAATAATGGCATTCCTAGAACAACGAGCGGAGCTGTTTCTCCGATTGCTCTTGACAAGGCTAATATGGCTCCAGTAAGGATTCCCGGTATTGCAGAAGGTATCACCACACGGACAATCGTTTGCCATTTCGTTGCACCCATAGCATAGGATGCTTCCCTTAGTTCTTTAGGTACGGCACGAATTGCTTCTTGGGAAGCGACGATGATTATTGGTAGAACAAGCAAGCTCATCGTTAATCCAGCAGCAAGTACACTAGTACCTAAAGCAACTGCTCTTACGAAAATGGTTAACCCCAATAATCCAAATACAATGGATGGTACACCTGCTAGATTCGAAATATTTATTTTAATAAATTCTGAAACAAAATTCTTCTTTGCATACTCTTCAAGATAGAGGGCTGTACCTACCCCGATTAATAAAGATACCGGTGCGACAACGCCCATCAGCCAAATTGTACCTATCAATGCAGCATACACGCCTGCCTGCTCAGGCTTTCTTGAAGGGAGACTTTGTAAGAATTGTAAATCCAAATAACCAATTCCTTGAGTGAATACCCGATATAATAATACGGCTAAAACAAGCAAACCAAACATCGTCGCAGCAAAAAAGATGGCTTTTGATGTGCGATTTACAAACAACCTTGTTTTCATCCGCTTTACAACCGATTCATGATTAACTAACTTCATTAGTACTCCTCCTTAAAGCGACGAGTGATGTATTGTGCAAGTAAATTCATCACTAATGTGAATACAAACAAGGTCATCCCAACTGCATAAATGCTATAGTAGATGGTTGTACCATAACCTGCATCGCCTTGGCTAACTTGTACAATGTATGCCGTCATCGTTTGAATCGAACCAGTCACATTCATTTCGAGATTTGGGGTGGAGCCTCCTGCAACTGCCACAATCATTGTTTCTCCAATTGCCCTAGAGATGGCGAGGACAATTGAAGCAATGATTCCTGAAAATGCAGCTGGTAAAATAACCTTTATCGCTACTTCAAATTTCGTCGCTCCTAATGCAAGAGCACCCTCGCGTATGGAATTGGGAACGGATGACATCGCATCCTCAGAAAGCGAGGCAATCATCGGTGTGATCATAATACCAATGACTATGCCTGGACTTAGCGCATTAAAGATTTCCAGGCTTGGAATCATTCCACGTAAAAGTGGTGTGACGAAGGTTAATGCAAAAAAACCATAAACGATTGTTGGTATTCCTGCTAATACCTCTAATATCGGTTTAATCATTCTACGTGATTTGTCAGAAGCATATTCACTCAAATAAATGGCTGAAGTTAACCCAATTGGAATAGCAACAATAATAGCGATTATCGTGACCTTTAACGTTCCTAGGATTAATGGCATAATTCCAAAAGACCCTGCAGTTTCAGAAAACGGGTACCATTTTTTCGCTATAAAAAACTCCTTAATGGATACAGCATCAAAAAACAGGAAGGTCTCGAAAATGAGTGTAAGAACGATACCAATGGTTGTCAACACAGATACAGCGGCAGCAAGGAACAAAATAAAGGGCATGGTTTTTTCTAATGTTCCTGCCGCGCTCTTCCTTTTTTTCTTTTCCTCAATCATTCTTTGAACGGAGAAAGAATTTGTGTTTTGAGAAGACACTATGAAATTTTCCTCAATCATTCTTTGAACGGAGAAAGAATTTGTGTTTTGAGAAGACACTATGAAAACCCCTTTCAACATGACAAGGGTGAGAAGCTCAGGTCAAGCTTCCCACCTATTGAATTAATCTAGCCCCTACTTAAGTGTTTCTAGTATTTCAAGTTGTTTTGTATACTGATCTTCTGGCAATTTCACATAACCAACGTCCTCAGACAACTCTGCCGCGTTTTCTAACATAAATTTCACAAAATCATATACTTCTTCTTGTTCTTTTACTGCTGAGTTTTTTACATAGGTGAATAATGGACGTGATAGTGGTGCATATTCTCCTGATTCGATCGATTCATTATTTGGTTCAACAGGACCATCTCCACCATCAATTGGGACAACATTAATTGTCTTTTTATTTTCCTCAATCATTCTTTGAACGGAGAAAGAATTTGTGTTTTGAGAAGACACTATGAAAACCCCTTTCAACATGACAAGGGTGAGAAGCTCAGGTCAA
>JAQSXG010000683.1 GCA_029256785.1 Neobacillus sp. | reverse complement strand
AATTCTTACCAAAGCAAAGTTCAGTAAGCTGTGGGAGAAAATTAAGGACGCCTAATTTTTCTCTTCAATAGATACGAGATACTGCATATAATCTTTATTTGCCATTAAAACCCCTCCTGCAGCGCCTGCAGGGCCTGTAGCACCTGTAGGACCCGGTGGACAGAGGTCGCATGGATTACATGGGTGATCGCATTGTTTGGATATAATCTCCAAGGCTTCTTTAATACCAAATTTTCTCAGAGCATGGCAATCGTCTGAAGTAGAATTGTAAGGGTTAGAGGGCTGGCAAGTATCACTGGGATCGCAAGGATCATAGCAATCACATGAGCCAGAGGGGATTATATTGACGATGCAGCCGCGTTCTTTTGTATCTTCAGGTAACTTTGCACCAGATTTTTTTGATCTCTTCATATTGTCCACCTTCCATACTTCAAATAAAGAACTTGCAAAGTATAATATGAAAGACTATGTTAAAAGGCAACTTGTTTGGTAGTAAACAGTATAAAGACTAAGGACTATATTCTTCTGCCTGCTGATAATTTTATGGAACGTGAGAATATAGTTGATACCTTGGTCTTGCGGTAAAGGATATACCATAGCCTTTTTAGAAGCAAATTATATTCGAATCGCTGTAGTGCGTCAAAGGAAACTATGGGAGAATGAAACGCATAGATTTTATATATAATATTGAAAATGATTATCAATAATGTTAGAATATAAACGTCATGCAAAACGATTGGAACTTCATTCTTGTGTTCTCCACAAAATAATATGAGGAAGTGTTAAATAATGTGTACTTCATGTGATACAACGTTCAGAATATTTTCTGTTGAAATCGATACAAAAGAGCCTGTTAATACAAATATGGAATTGTATAAAGAAATAGCTCACAGATTGTTTCAGAATAAAGTAATTTCAAATATTAACATTGGTAATAATAGAGCCTACAATATTGATGATAGGCAACTCTTTGGGTTCGAGCTCCATTTAGGTAATAGAAATAACCCTCTTACCGTAACCCTTGCGAATGTTGAAAATGCGCTGAACGGTATTCTAGATAGTTTTGAAAATTATTATGAAATGAAGATAAAACTTAATTAAATATTTTAATAAAAAGCATCTTTCGGGATGCTTTTTATATTTGCATTTTATATATAAACAGCATGGGGCCAGGGAGGAAGTTCGTTGGCGGTGTGGAGACGTGTGGTCGGCAAGATTAAGTGATATTTCGTTGATCATGAAGCGGTTACTGACCGAATATGCCATGTACGCGCGTCCCCGCTTGTCTGTACCATAATGTCAGTTTTGAGTATTTTGATTGGCTCATCTAGCGTTACTTTATACTGATATAGGCGTTTAATAGTATATAGATGCTTAATTGAAATGCTAAGCACTAAATCACATTACATAAAAACCAGGAGGACAAAATGAAAAAACTTTTATCAACAATTTTAGCAATTACAATGATGTTGAGTATATCAATAGTGTTAGCACAGGAGAAAGGCATTATCTCTGTGAAACCAATCATCGAGAGGGCTGTACACAATGTACTTTCTACAAAAGGCGAAATTAAAGAAATCAATAAAGGGCAAGTACGAGTCTTAGGTGAAGGCACTTATAGTGAAATAGTTTTAAATATACAAGATAGTACCTATATTCTAGATGCACAGGATGCTATAAAAAATCCGTTTAATGAATTGGAAAAAGGCGATACAATAACAGCGTACTATGGTCCAGGAGTTACAAGAAGTATTCCCCCACAGGGCAATGCGATTGCTTTAATTGTGGGGACACCCGAAACAGGTAGTGCAGGGATGTATATGAAAGTTGCTAAGGTAGAAGAGAATAAAGACGGAAGCCTAAAGGTGCTTTGTACAAATTCTGATAGGCTTGTAACAATTAGGCCTAACATATTTGCACAACCGACAGATATCAAAGAGGGTTCGGAATTAATCGTCTGGTATGAGATGATGACTATGAGTATACCTGCACAGGCTACGGCAACTAAGGTGGTGCTGCTTCCAGCTAAATCGGACATTCGGGTCCATACTAGCGCAGGCACCATAGTTGCAAACGGGAAGGAACTGCCACTAAGTGTAGATGACAGGATAGAGAGCAATGGAAATACCCTAATGCTGCCTTTGCGGGTTATTGCAGAAAGTCTGGGCTATAACGTTGCTTGGGATGCAGAAACTAAGACCGTTGAGCTGCAAAGTGGCGCGCGTACTATGGCAACCATGACAATAGGCAGCAAAACGTATGGCAAATTTAAAATGGCTGTTCAATTAGACTATGCACCGGAAATCGTTAATGGAAAAACGCTTGTTCCTGTAGAATTCTTTACGGATTTAATGAAGCTAAAAGTAGAAGTCAATAATAGCCATATATAAAAATTGGTATTGCATTGAGTTTGGGTTACTTTGCTCGGGCGCGGATTGCCAAGCCCTTGTCTAGTTCACTAAATTCGCCGTTATCAATGATATAGTGAACCGTATCACTGGTAACGGTGTAGAATGGTTTAACTACTAAGAAGTAATAACCACTGATGGTTGTTGCTTCTTTTTTTGTTAGGAAATAGACCGATTTGTGAGCTTAAAGTAAAATAACAACTGCAGAGAAATGTTTATAAACGATTTTTGCCCCCCCAGGTACACATCATATCTAAGATTGGAATGAGTGATTTTCCACGTTCTGACAAACTGTATTC
>JAQSXG010000073.1 GCA_029256785.1 Neobacillus sp. | reverse complement strand
AGAAATACGAGGAATACAAAACGAATGAGGGGTATTTTGATTTTGATGACATGCTGATTGGCTGTTATCAATTACTGAATTCAAATCCCGAACTTCTTGAACAGTATCAAAATCGTTTTCAGTACTTCCTAATTGATGAGTTTCAGGATGTAAATAAGGTCCAGTACGAACTAATTAAACTACTTTCGGGTAAAAATAGGAATGTTTGTGCCGTCGGTGATGATGATCAGTCGATTTATTCTTTCCGGGGGAGTGACCCAACCTATCTGCTAGATTTTGAAAAGGATTTTCCCTATGCAAAACTGGTTACACTCAACCAAAATTATCGCTCATCACACGAAATTGTCTCCTCTGCTAATGAAATGATTGCAAAGAATAAAGTGAGAAGACCTAAAAAAATGCTGGCGCAGTTTGCCTCACATACTCCGCCCTTGCTCTTTTTCCCTTATGATGAGGAGGAAGAAGCAACCATGATTGTGTCGGACCTACAGGAGAAAATTGCTCAAGGAGCAAATCCTGCTAATTTTGCGATTCTTTATCGAACCAATGCTGGTTCGCGAGCAGTTTTTGAACGCTTAGCAAGTTCAAATCTTCCTTTTAAAATTGACCTTGACGCAGAGGCTTTTTATGATCGGTATATCGTTCGATGTGCTCTTTCATTCCTAAGAATTAGCATCAATGAAGAGAACAATCATGCTCTAACAGATATATTACAGTAGTTATTTTTAAAGCAGGCTGTTTTAAAGGATCTAAAAGCGGAGAGTATTCTAAGGGATTGTAGCTATTTGGAATCACTAGCACATTTGAAAACAAAACATCAATTTCAAGAAAAGAAATTGAAAAAGGCTGTACAGCTGATTCGTTCATTGAAATTCTCTTCTCCTCTTAAAGCCATTGAAACTATCGAAAAGGATATTGGCTTTCTTGAGTTTCTAAAGAAACGAGGAAATGACACAAATCAGCTCGAAAAAGGTTCAGACGACCTTAAAGACTTGAAGGTGGCTGCAAAAAGTTTCGAGACGATACAAGCATTTGTGGCTCATGCAGATCATATGTCGGCGATGAATAAGGAAATAAAGAACCTGGGTAAGCATTTCACGGATGCAATTAGTCTTAGTACGATTCACCGTGCCAAAGGCTTGGAATATGAAACCGTATATATTATCGGTGCAGTCGATGGCAGTCTACCGCATGATTATGCTTTAGAAAGCTATAGAAATGGAGATTTTACCGGCCTCGAAGAAGAGAGAAGACTCTTTTACGTCGCGATGACCCGTCCTAAACAGGAGTTATTTATCTCCGTTCCCCAGAATCGAAGAGGGAAAAAAGCAAATCCAACACGATTTCTCGCTCCGTTACTGAAGGGGAAAAAACACTGAGGCGTTCATGAGGACCGTTAGATATGAATTTGTGATGAAAGGTCACCATGACACCTTCATGAGGACCGCTAGCTATGGATTATTAATGAAACGGTCACCATGAGGCGTAATCGTCACCTGAAACCGTAAATTCTCCGCAAAAAAGGCGTATTTCGTTTATCGAAATACGCCCTTTTCCATTATTTCTTATTAATCATTTTCGAAATTGTATTAAAATCAAGCTGTTTGCCATCATTTACAATGGATTTAACAATTTTATCTTCCGTTTCTTTATTGACCGGTTTATTGGCAATTTGCGATACGCGACGAATGACATTACGTACCGTTTTTTCGTCTTTAAAATTGGCATTTTGCAGGGAATTGGCTAGTTCCAAAATATCACTCATATTGACTCCAGTTTTCTTCTCAACGTTTTTAAAGAACCCGTTATCCATATTCAAATTTCACGCTCCTTCATAAACTATTTTATATAGTATGAGGGAACGTAAAAAAGGTGATAAGAAAAGCCTAATGCATTTTCAAAGCTACACATTAAACAAAGAAAGGGCTGGCCCATTTTTTGCGGCCACCCCTTCTTCATTGCAATCTGCAATTTCTTAATAAAAGCTTGCACCGACAATGATCAATAGAATGAATAATACGACGATTAATACAAAAGTTGAACCGCCGCCATATCCGCCACCGCCGTAGCCGTATCCGCCACAGTACATATACTGTCACCTCACTTCATAAGTCTCATTAATAACATATGAGATTAATCAGCAAAGCGTACTAGGCACTTCATAAATTGAGCGTCGTCAACAAACCATTTTTTTAATTAACCCTTTGGTTTAAATAGCAATGCACCGATAAACCCAAAAACAATGGCTGCAGAAATACCTGAGCTTGTTACTTGGAACATTCCTGTTAATACTCCAATAATTCCATGCTTCTGGGCATCTTGCATTGCACCATGCACCAATGAATTCCCAAAACTAGTGATTGGGATTGTTGCACCGGCTCCCGCAAAATCCATCAATGGTTCATATAACCCAAAACCATCTAATACGGCACCGATAACGACAAGCAAACTTAAAGTATGCGCTGGTGTCAGTTTAGCAACATCGAATAACAGCTGTCCAATAACGCAAAACAATCCTCCAACAACAAACGCCCAAAAGAACATTGCTAACAAATTGATTACCTCCCCACTTCATTCATTTCAATAGCTACGGCATGTGCAATACATGGAATCGTTTCTTTCTGTTGAAAGCTTAAAGGCGATAACAATGCACCCGTAGCCACCACTAAAATTCTCTTATACATCCCTTTTTTCATTTGATTAAGTATATGTCCATATAAGACTGTAGCCGAGCAACCAGCTCCACTCCCTCCGGCTAATACAGGTTGGTCCTCCTTGTACATCATTAAGCCACAATCCTTAAATTGTCCCGGTTCCAGAGTAAGACCACTTTTATTGATCAGTTCCAACGTTGTATCATGTCCAATTCTTCCAAGGTCACCTGTGAGGATTAAATCATAATACGATGGCTCAATTTCCAAATCCCGACAATGAGCAATAATCGTATCTGCCGCAGCCGGAGCCATTGCTCCTCCCATATTAAATGGATCTGATAAACCCATATCGATTACCCTTCCTATCGTTGCTGATGTTGTAACTGGAAGTGCTTGCGTTGGATCATTTGCCGTTACAAGAGCTATTCCTGCGCCTGTAATTGTCCACTGAGCAGTCGGTGGTTTCTGCCCCCCGTATTCCGTTGGATAACGAAATTGCTTCTCTACTGCAGCATTATGACTTGAAGCACCTGTTAAGACATAATCTGCCCCCTGATAATTAACGACGAAGGAGGCTAAAGCCAACCCTTCCATTGAGGTCGAGCATGCACCAAACAATCCAAAGTAGGGAACTTGCATCGTCCTAGCTGCAAAACTGGTCGGGGTGATTTGATTAATTAAATCACCTGCAAATAAGAATTGAATCTTTTCTTTGTCGATTTTACCCTTTTCTAAAGTTGTTGTAATTGCTTCTTCAATTAATAAACGGTGAGCCTTTTCATAGGATTCTTTCCCCATCCACAAATCGTCATGCAAGATATCAAAATCATCGGCTAAATTACCGTTCGCTTCAAAAGGACCACCAGTAACACCCGTTGCAGCGATCATTGGCCGATTGGTGAAAACCCAAGATTGTTGCCCCTTTAACAATTAAATTACCCCCCACATAACCAGTAACGTCTTAATTAATGCAACTACAAAGGCTGAAAAAACCCCGAAAAGTATAACAGAACCCGCAAGCTTGAACATATTTCCACCAACGCCTAGGACAAAACCTTCCGTCCGATGCTCAATCGCTGCAGAAATTACCGCGTTTCCGAAACCGGTGACTGGCACCGCACTACCTGCCCCTGCAAATTGTCCAAGGTGATCATACACACCAAAACCGGTCAAGAGCATGGATAAGAATACCATCGTGGCGACTGTGGGGTTCCCGACATTTTGTTCGGTAAAATGAAAAAAGTAGATATAGAAATAACTTATCGCTTGTCCAATCATACATATCAATCCGCCAACCCAAAAGGCTCGCAGGCAATTCTTCAGTACAGGTCTTTTTAGTTCATGTTTTTGTTGAAGCTGCTTATATTTTTCCTGCTGTGTTGTCTGATCTTGTTTGCTGGCCACCCTCATTCTTCCTTTCTACTTCATATCTGTTGTCATTTTGACAAGTTCCTTTAGCCGTTTTTCAGCTTCTTTATCAGGTAATTTACCTTCTTCCATCCTCTCATTTAGCCGTACGACCTCAAGAAAAATTTTATAATCACTTGAGACAACAAAGTCTTCTTTTGGAAACCTTTCTTCAAGCGCCTTATTTAGGTTTTTTTCGATTTTTTTCATCCTAAACCTCTGCATATGCTTTACTTTATAAGCAACTAATATTTCCTCTTTACCTTCTACTACCGCAACATCATATATCTCTTCAATGGCACTTACTTCTCTTTTTATCTTTTTAACCCTGTCATGATTACTATCCTGCTGCGTTACCAATGGGGTAGGATTCGTTGTTTTCATAAGAGCTAGTTGACTATCGTCTGCTTGTTGATTTTGGCTGCAAGAGGCCAATAGGAAAAAACTACTTATTGCCATCAGTCGTTTCATGCGGTTCATTTCTTATCCTTCCTTAGTCCGATTTTAAATAACTACTCATTATAGTTTTTTCGACATTGATGAAAATTATGACAGGATAGCAAATAAAAAAACTGCCAGGCTCTTCCCCTAGCAGTCTCAAGTCTTATCTTTGTGTTTTCTTACCACAGCCGCAGCCTTTCTTCTTTGCTGGCCTTTTTGTTTGTGAACCAGCCGTTTTATTGCTCTGATTTTGTTTATTCATACTCTCATCTCCTTAGTAACGATTGACTACTAATTAGAATATGCTCACAAAAATAATCTTGTCTCATTAAAAAGACTATTTTCAAGCAATATTACTCAATCCAAACTTGTACTAGAGTTTCGAGTATTGATGCTAATCCAGCAATAGCGGCAATTAGAATAATCGGCATAAACAAATGGGAGAAGTAAAGAAAACCTACTACCAACCCTGCTGAAACCCAGATTCCTGTACACCAATAGCAACTGAGGAGTTCACCGATGAACTTTTTAACAGGAGTGCTTTTTGGATAAAAATAAACCTCAATGATCCCCTCCTCATTTTCTTCCTCTACCTCTTCAAAAAAAGGAGCACGGAGAAACTCTGTTATTTTATCAAAGACAATTAGCCTTGTTAGCCGGAAACAGGCTAATGCCAATAGTATAAAATCCATTAGATTAATATCCATTACATTCTTGTCCCTTCCATATAATAGCCTAATTTTCATAAATAAGGCGTTTGTCCGTTACCCAAGTTGGTCTTCTGAAATATGTTAGTAATGTAAGATGTATATGACAATAAGGAGGAATATTTAAATGGGTTGTGGCAGAAATAATAGTGATGACTTCCGCAGTAAGAATTGCGTGTGCGAAGTGGTCCGAGCAATAAAAGATATTCAAGATAACGCAGTCGATCAAGATGATTGTCCAGATTGTCCTAGTTGTTTTATGGAACCTCTTGGTTCATTAGTATCACCAGCAAGAAGAGATCCGGTAGACACTCGAGTATTTGTTTTAAAAACAGCGGATGGTTCACCATTCCATGCTTTCTTTAGTGGTGAGAATAACGCTTGCGTATCAATTTTCTTCCGTGTTGAGGAAGTTTTTGATAATTGCTGTGCGACACTTCGTGTGTTAATTCCAGGACGCAGAGAAGGTGGAAACTTCCAACCAGTGAACTTGGTTGCAGGCGGAGATAAATGCTGTATTAACCTTGAAAGAGTTTGTCAGGTTGAGCGTTTCCGTGCAAGTAATGACTGTATCACCGTTGATTTAACTTGCTTCTGTGCAATACAATGTATTGCAGATGTTAACCTTGGTCTTTGTAATTAATACCAAGAACTAAGGACTACCACATGAAAATGAAATGAGCCAGTCGATAAATCCGGCTGGCTTCTTTGTTTATCTTTTTATCCCAATCATGATAACATTGGTTATTTCGTCGGCAGGAATGGTTATTGAAGCTTGATTTGGAATTTGAATCGTCACTTCATTCTCTTTATAGGAAATTAAATAACCCTGGTAATTCTTTTCTTCCGTAAAAAACACACATGGAACTGGTGGCAATGACTTAGGGAAATTCATAAGATAGTCAAGCCGTTCGCTGACATTCATTTCTTTAAAACTCTTTACTTTACTAAACGAATGCCGATGTTGTTTTTCATCCTTCTTCTGTACTGCAGCAACTTCAGGTTTCTCTTTCTTTCCCACTTCAGGTAGATCTGCTTTTACAAGTGAGACTTCAAATCCCCTTTTCTTGGTTTTTTCTTCCTTTGGCTGTTGTTCTTCAACAGGCAACTCGATTTGCTGCTTACTCGTAAATACCTCCTGCATATTGTTGGCAGGAGCTCCTAAAAAAGCTTGAGAAATATAGAGCAATGGGCCTCGTTTTGTCTTTTCCTCCATGCAAACACCTCCAATACATAACCCTTCCCTCTATATGTATGCTAATTACCTACCTAGGTTCTTGTCCAATAAAAAAAACACAGAGAAATGGCCTGCTAAAGCATAGCAGGCCCTTACTTCTTTATAGGATATGAAACCCGGAATCAACGTGGATATTTTCTCCCGTAATTCCGCGGGAAAGCTCACTGAATAAGAATAATGCCGTGTCACCGACTTCTTCTGTTGTCGTTGCTCTCCGTAATGGGGCTCTCTCTTCCACGACTTTCGTGATCGCGTTAAAATCACCTACACCTTTGGCCGATAACGTTCTAATTGGACCAGCGGAAATGGAATTAACACGAATTCCGTCTTTTCCTAGATCGGCAGCCAAGTATTTCACACTGGCATCAAGGGAAGCTTTTGCTACTCCCATTATATTATAGTTTGGTAGGGCACGTTCACCCCCTAAATAAGTAAGCGTCACAATGCTTCCACCTTCATTTAGCAATCCTCTTGCCTCTTTTGCCACTGCAGTTAAAGAGTAGGAACTGATATTATGTGCCAATAAGAAGCCTTCTCTTGTTGTGTTCAAATATTCGCCTTTCAATTCCTCTTTGTTTGCAAAAGCAATACAGTGAGCTACACCGTGAATAGTGCCTACGGATTCTTTAATTACTCCAAAGCACTTTGAGACATCTTCGTCACTTGTTACATCACAAGGGAGCACCAATGTTCCCTCTGCCTCTAGTGACTCTGCCAATTCACGAACACTACTTTCAAGTCTTTCCCCAGCATAAGTGAAAATTAAGCGTGCACCCGCGTTATGCAGTGGACGAGCAATTCCCCATGCAATACTGCGTTTATTTGCTACACCCATTACAACATATGTTTTTCCAGCTAATGAGAGATTCATATTGAAATTTCTCCTCCTATTCACCACTTGTTAATAGTACTTGGTACTAATTCTACACTATTCCCTTTAAAATAGAAAGTATCTTATTTTCAATAAAATTCTAGTTCTCTCTTCAACTCATCCACGTACTCCTTTGACCCAGTAACAATCAAACGGTCGTTTAACATCAATTCTGTATCACCATGGGGTACAAGTGAGTCCTTACCACGGAAAATCCTAACAAAAATTACATCACCAGTAAATGGGAATCTTCTTAATGTCATTCCATCAAACTGTTCGTTCCGCATATTGATTTCAAATAAGCCTGTTTCCTGATTTGTTAAGATATTGATAACACTTGGAGATTCTATCAATGCCCTTAGCAGTGCTTTTGTCGCATTAAAGGTAGAGAATATTTCTATATCCTGTTCACGAAGGCTTTCTTCTAACTCAGGGCTTTCAATTCTGGCAATTACACGATCAACACCTATTTCTTTAATCGAAATGGCAAGTTTCGCATTTAACCCCTGATCACCCGTTGCAACTACCATCACATCTGATTGAAGTGCATCGCTTTTCGTGAGGGTTTCCAATGTGTAGTCCTCAATTTGGACTATTTCAAAGAGAGAATTAGCAATTTGCTTCTCAGATTTTTCCATTTTTGTATGATAAAGAATCGGCTCATATAAACCAGACTTCAACTCACGCGAAACCGGGAGTGTCATTTGGTTTGCGCCAATAAAGGCAATTTTTATCTTTCTTTCTGCTTCTATTTCCCTTGGAAATAGCTTTTTAAAAACCATTGGTGTAAAAATAGAGGTTATGACAGCTACCAATATTAACGTTCCGCTCATCTCAGCCGTGATGATTCCCATTCGCTCCCCAATAGTTGCGGACGCTATAACAAGTGATAAGGTAGAGGTTAATAAAAAGCCAGAAGCCATAACCATCTTCGTGCTGTACCAAAACTTTAGCAGATAGACAGGAACCATTTTTGATAGGAGTAAACCAATTAATAAAAGCGGGATTAATAATAATAGCTTTTTATCTGCAAATAAGGACCAAATATCTAACTCAACACCAATCATTACAAAAAAGATTGGGATTAAAAAACCGTAGCCGAAAGAGTCGAGCTTGTGAATAAGTTCTTGATTAGGTGAAAGCAATGAAACCAATACGCCTGCTAGGAAAGCACCTAGGATATTTTCAGCACCTACCGTTTCAGATAGGCCAACTAAGACAATAATGAGCATAAACACAGCCCGTGTTCCGATTTGTACAGTCCCTTTTGACATAGACTCAAGCAAAGGGCGACTTTTAAATCGTTTTCCGATAAAGTACAGTACTATACCAGCTGCAAATAGGATGAGTAGCAACCAGGTGTTTCCCCCTGATTCATTTAAGGAAACAAATACCGCCAACAGAATCATTGTTGCTAAATCAGCGATTACAGCGACCAATAGAATAATTTGACCTATCGTTGTTTTCATTAGGTTTTCTTCTTTTAATGTCGGTACAACTACACCCAAAGAAATAGTTGAAATAATTAGTGTCATCAAGAAAACACTATCTATAAAGCCAGCAAGGACAAATAAATAAGATAAACCAAAAGAAAAAGCAAATATTCCGATAAATATTAGCATAGCCGTAAGAAATGAATTAGGTTCCTTCTTTCCATTTGGCAATACTGTTTTCTTTTTTTTGCCTGAGAATGCATTAAAGTCAATTTCAAGCCCGCTTAAAAACATAAGAAAGATAAATCCAAGGGTCGAAAGTGTGGATAGCCACATATCTTCATGAACAACATCGAACCCACTTTTTCCGATGACAAGCCCCATAATAATTTCAGCCACAACTACTGGGATAAAATTTAATTTAAATCGGTGAAGTAGGATTGGCGTTAAAAAGGCAACGGTAACAACAATTAATAATGATAGTACGGATGCATGTTGCTCCAAAGTTCATCATCCTCCTCGTCAAAAATGAGTTTTTTTATAAAAATCCATAAAAACACAAAAAATAAAGAGCAAAAGGCACTAGCGTCCATTTAGCGAAAAGGAGAATCGATCCAATGAAAATAGATATTATCGGAGATATACATGGATGTTTACCAGAATTCAAAAAACTTACAGATCAACTCGGCTATAACTGGGATAGCGGGATTCCTCTTCACCCCGAAAAAAGAGTATTAGGCTTAGTAGGAGATTTAACAGATCGAGGACCTGCCTCATTACAAGTCGCTGAAATTGTTTGGCGTCTCGTTATTGACCAAAAAAAAGCCTATTACACCCCAGGAAACCATTGCAATAAACTGTATCGCTATTTTCTTGGCAGAAAAGTTCAAGAAACACATGGCTTAGAAACAACGGTTGCCGAGTATAAATCATTAACCAAGCGTGAGCAACATTCCATTCGCAATAAATTTATTGAGCTGTATGAGAGTGTCCCCTTGCATTTAGTATTAGACAAAAAGAAACTTGTTATTGCACATGCAGGAATTAACGACGACTTGATTGGCAAACCAAATTCAAAAGTGAAAACCTTTGTCCTTTATGGAGATATAACTGGTGAAAAACATCCAGATGGCTCCCCAGTGAGAAGGGATTGGGCCAAGGAATATACTGGAACTGCTGCTATTGTTTATGGTCATACACCAGTAAAAGAACCCAGAATAATCAACAATACCTATAATATCGATACAGGCGCAGTCTTTGGCGGGAAGCTTACGGCACTTAGATACCCTGAAATGGAAATCGTTTCGGTAGTTTCTACTATGCCATATATAGAGGGCAAATTTAAGGATTTTGCTTAAATAGCATTAATTAATCTACAAATAACTACAAATTTCCTAGGAAATCTACAATATATGAGAAAAAACAGGCTGATCTCTTCATTCAGAGTCAGCCTTTATTATGTAATCTAAATCTGCTGGGAGTGATGCAGAAAAAATTGATTCACGGCCGGTAAAGGGGTGAGTAAATTTTATTCTTTTACAATGAAGGGCTTGGCGTTCAATAACCGTTGTATCTCCCCCATATAGATCATCACCTAATAACGGATGCCCGATAAAGGACATATGTACCCTGATTTGGTGAGTTCTTCCGGTCTCTAGATGAAGCTCTACATGGGTAAACCCCTTATACCTACCAATTACATTAAAATGTGTACAGGCATATTGACCGTCAGAACGTACTTCCCGCTCAATTATGCTATCATCTTTTCTTCCTATCCGATACTCAATTCTACCTTGAAGCTGCTCAATTCTACCCTGAGCAAAGGCTTCATACGTCCTTTTTACCCTACCACTTTGCTGCTGTTTACTAAGTAAATGATGAACGTGTCGATGTTTGGCAATTAGGACTAGCCCTGATGTATCACGGTCTAAGCGAGTTACAATATGTGAAGTCGCTTCAATACCCTTTTTCTGATAATATCCCATTAATGCATTGGCTAGACTCCCGTTTGGGTGTTCCCTGGAGGGAATCGTACTCATTCCATGTGTTTTATTAACAATGAGCAAAAACTCATCCTCAAAAAGGATATCTAAAGGGATCGTTTCTCCTTTTAACCCCTCGCTCGGATTCTCAGGTGGAAAAACAATCGTTACTTGATCACCTGTACGCAAACGAAAACGAACGTTCACTTCTACGTTGTTTACAAGAATTTTACCGCCACTAAATTTAATATCTGTTAGGGCTGTTCGGGATACTTCTTTGTCTTTAAGAAATTCCTTTAACAGAACTCCGGCATACGTTTGCTCCACAATCCACTGAAGTTGAAAACGCGATTGCATGTTCTTACCTCCGGGCTACAATTTAATCAGAATCTGAGATAAAGGAGTCGTGTACTCTCTTCCAAAAAGGGAAGGGACGGAAGCGAGCAAATCGTATTCTTTCATCCGGAACCCTGAATTGTATTGACTTTACATCCTTATGCAACAAGGTCAGGTGATCAACAGTCACCTGAAAATCAACATGATTAACAGGCTTTAACATACAAGTATGATGTGCCGGCAGGATCAAAGGTGATCCAACTGTTCGAAACACCCTGTTATTAATCGAGGCCATTTCAGCCACTTGTAGTGCTGATATTGATGGGTGAATAATAGCCCCTCCAAGTGCTTTATTATAGGCTGTACTGCCTGAAGGCGTGGAAACACAAAGTCCATCCCCTCGGAAGCGTTCAAAATGTTGGCCTCTGATTTCAACATCCATAACTAATGTTCCTTCAACACTTTTGACTGTTGATTCGTTTAAAGCTAGATACCGTGATTCCTTACCTGCGTGCTGATATCTAATAATCACTTCAAGGAGCGGGTATTCTACCACCTGATACGGTGTTTTTGCAATGGCAATGACAAGTTTTTCAATTTCTTCGGGAGTCCAATCGGCGTAAAAACCTAGATGTCCCGTATGTATCCCGACAAAGGCCGTTTTATCTAAGCGGCTACTGTAGCGATGGAAAGCATAAAGTAGTGTCCCGTCCCCACCAATGGAAACTACAATATCCGGCTGGTCCTCATCATAAATAAGATCAAAATCAAGTAAATAGGTCCTCATCTTATGCATAAGGATATTTGATTTCTGATCTCCCTTGGAAGTAATGGCAAATTTCATGATTTTTTTCTCCTTGTAGTGTGGTGTGCTGGCGAAGGAGCTATTAATCTTTCTCCTCTTGTTTTAACTCTTTCTTTCTTGTAAAGAATGCTTGCGCATCCTGAATTTCTCCACGAATTAAGGACATTTCCTCATCCAATCTAAAGGCTGCTTCTGCTGCCCGTTTAAGCCTCATTTGAATATCTGTAGGGAATACCCCTTTATACTTATAATTTAACGTATGTTCTGTTGTCGCCCAAAAGTTCATTGCCAAAGTCCTAATTTGTATTTCTGCAAGAATCTTTTTTTCCCCTTGGATTGTTTGTACAGGATAGCTAATGACAACATGATATGAGCGATAACCGCTCGTTTTTTTATGTGAAATATAGTCTCTTTCCTCAACTATTTCCATATCATTCCTGCTTCTTAACAGACTTACGACATGATGGATATCGTCCACAAATTGACACATGATTCTCATGCCTGCAATATCCTGCATTTCCTCTTCTAATTTATCTAATGGAATGCCTTTTTGATTAGCCTTATCAAGAATACTTGCAATTGGCTTTACTCTGCCCGTTACAAATTCAATCGGAGAATGAGTAGCAATCAAATCAAATTGTCCTCTCATTCCTTTCAATTTTACCTTGAGCTCCCCAACCGCCTGCTTATACGGGGCTAAAAATTTGTCCCAGTGCTTCATCCTTCCACCTCAACGAAA